>CAZDCZ010000001.1:0-6147 GCA_964504155.1 uncultured Bacteroidales bacterium
AAACTGGTACACTTTTCAATTATTATAGTGGGTACTTTTCAATTAATAAATACACAATTCACAACAAGAACTTTTAAAGGGTATGCAAACAGTGTACTGTGTTCAATACGTCAAATATACAAAATGAAAGCAATTCACAACATTGTTTTTGTTTGACATTTATTTAATAATGTTGTATATTTGTATTGAAACCTGTTGGTTAAAAGCGTACCGGTTTGCTGAACCGGAAACTTCTTTTAATTAGCAGGTTTTCATTCACAATCTTTAAGTATATTTTTCACTTTTCTGGTCATAATACATTGTTTTTGTTTGACATTCATTAAATTCGTTTTTTTTGTAGAAAATAACCGATGGATATAAAGCAACCCTGTTTGCTAACAGGGAGTGTTTCGCCGGTTATTTTTTTATTTTATTATAATTAAAATGCTTTTCATTACCAATATGGTGCAGCTTACTTGAACTGAAAGCTTCGCTTACAGCGAAGCTTTCGATAATAAAGAGTTTAGATATTAAAAAGGATTATACTTAATAAATTCTCAAGCATATTCTGTTGAATTTTCTGTACTTTTGAAATCTGAGATATAATAAAACTATTATTGTGGAAATTTTTGATGTTATTGTAATTGGTGCAGGTCCTGCCGGATTAATTGCAGCCGGAAGAGCCGGAGAATTAGGAGCAAAAGTGTTGGTGCTTGAGAAAATGAAAAAGGAAGGCATGAAGCTTTTAATTACAGGGAAAGGGAGATGTAATATTACTAATGATTCGTATATGTCGAATTATTTTAAACGAATATATCCTAATGGTAGATTTTTAAAATATGCTTTTTCGCAATTTTTCACAAAAGATATTATTAATCTGTTAAACAATAATGGAGTAGAAACAGTTGTTGAACGTGGCGATAGAGTTTTTCCTAAATCGAATATGTCTGCTGATGTTTTAAGTGCTTTATTGCTATATACTAAAAATAATAATGTTGTAATTAGTCGAAATTGCAATGTAACGAAATTGCTTTTAGAAAACGATAGAATAAAAGGTGTAGAGTGTCGATATAATAACGAAAAACGAATAATAAATGCAAAATCGGTAATCTTATGTAGCGGAGGAAAATCGTATCCGGCAACAGGTTCTTCGGGCGATGGTTACAAATTAGCTCAAGCTGTTGGACATAAAATAGAAACCCTGCGACCTGCTCTTGTACCTTTAGAAACAAAAGGAGATATGGCTAAGAAATTGATGGGTGTGAGCCTGAAAAATTCAAATGTTATTGCTTGGGTAAATAATAAAAAACAAAAAGAAGAATTTGGAGAATTACTTTTTACACATTTTGGTTTGTCGGGACCTTCCATATTAACTCTTAGTAGATTTGTTGTTGATGAACTAATGAAAAATAATAAAGTAGAAATTTCTATTGATTTAAAACCGGCATTAAACGAACAAAAATTAGATAATAGATTAATTCGCGATTTAAATGATAATGGAAAGAAACAAATAGAAAATATTTTTAAATTGTGGTTACCATCAAAAATGATTCCTGTTTTTCTCGAAGCAGCAAAAATTGATCCTGTAAAAATCGGACATCAAATAAATGCTAAAGAACGTGGGAGAATTAAGAATTTAATGAAAAATTTAAGATTCGAAATCAGCGGATATCGTCCGTTTAAAGAAGCAATAATTACTGCCGGAGGAATATGTACAAACGAAATTGATTCGAAAACTATGGAATCGAAGATTATTAAGAATTTATACTTTGCAGGCGAAATAATCGATTTAGACGCCGAAACCGGAGGTTATAATCTTCAAATAGCATATTCTACAGCATGGATTGCAGGAAGTGTTTGCGCCGATAAATAAGACTGTTGGGAATTTAATTAACTTTATTTATTAACTTTAAGTCACCCCGTGAGTATTAAAATATTTTTGTATATTTGCTTGCAATAAGTAGTTTGCAAATTTATTATGAATATTTACCACCCAAATACTTTATATCACAACTACGGCAAAGGACTCTTCGAGTGCTGGATTTGGTGATTCTTACTTTTAATATTCCACAATATTAATCAGATATAAGTCTGAATATTTCTTTTTATTTTAATTTCATATAAAATACTTTCTTATGAATGGAACTATTTTCGATGTAAAGCATTTTGCAATACATGATGGTCCGGGTATAAGACAAACTATATTTTTTAAAGGTTGTCCGCTGAATTGCTGGTGGTGTCATAATCCTGAAAGTCAAAACCCGAAACCCGAAAAATATACAAGAATTGATAAACTTGATGGCAAAGAATATAAGAAAGAAGTAACTGCCGGATATCAAATAAGCGTAGACGATTTATTTACAGTTATTTCCGAAGACAAGATATTTTATAAAGAGTCGGATGGCGGAGTTACTTTTTCGGGAGGAGAGCCTTTATTTCAAAATAAATTTTTATACCAGATATTACAAAAATGCAAGAACAACAACATTCATACCACTGTTGATACCAGTGGATTTTCATCACAAAAAGTAATCGCAAAAATTGCCACTGTAACTAATTTATTTCTATACGATTTAAAAATAATTGACAATTCATTGCATAAAAAATATACCGGAGTTTCTGTACATCAGATTTTAGAAAATATACAATTTCTTGATTCTATAAATGCAAATATAATAATTCGATTTCCTGTGATTCCGGGAATTACAAATACTCGCAAAAATATCTCAGATATTAAGAATTTTATTAAAACTTTAAAAAATATCCGACAAATCGATATTCTTCCGTACCATAATATATCGCGTAGTAAATACAAGCGATTAAATATGGAATATAAAATGGGAGACGAATTAGCTCTTCCTAATTCAGAGATAAATACATTAAAAAGAGAATTCGAAAAATTAGGATTAAAAGTACAAATTGGAGGTTAACAAATTTTGCAAAAATTTTATTCAAACAAAATTGTAACTTATTAAAATTACAAACACAAAAACGACTTAGTAAATTTATAAACATATGAACAATAGAATAAAAAAACTAAGAGCACAAAGCCAAAATGCCATAAACAAGTTATCGGTCGAAAGAGCATTCCTTATCACAGAATTTTATAAAAATAATCATACAAAGAATTTATCGACACCAATAAAAAGAGCCTTATCGCTTAAATATATTTTAGAAAACAAAAAGATATGTATTAATGATGGGGAATTAATTGTAGGCGAACGAGGTCCGGAGCCAAAGGCTACACCTACTTATCCCGAAATAAATCTTCATTCTGAAACAGATTTACATATTCTAAATTCAAGAGCAAAAGTTAATTTTAAAGTCGATGAAGAGACTTTATCTATTTATAAAGAACAGATTATTCCTTACTGGCAAGGCAAAACGCAACGTGATATTATTTTTTCTAAATTACCACAAAATTGGTTATCGGCATATAATGCCGGAGTATTTACCGAATTTCAGGAACAAAGAGCTCCGGGACATACCGTTGCCGGGGAAAAAGTTTTTGCAAAAGGAATGATAGATTTTAAAAAAGACATAAAAGAAAGTTTAGAAAACTTAGACACTAATAATACAGATACTAAACAAAAAAAGACTGATGAACTTAAAGCAATGGATATTGCAGCAGACTCGTTAATAATGTTTGCAAACAGACATTCTGATGAACTTGAAAGACTTGCCGAAAACGAAAATAATAATTCAAAAAAAACAGAATTATTAGAATTAGCTCGAATATGTAAAAATGTTCCGGCTCATGCTCCTAAAACTTTTCATGAGGCGTTACAACATTATTGGTTTATTCATTTAGGTGTAATTACCGAATTAAACCCGTGGGATTCTTTTAATCCCGGAAGATTAGATCAACATTTGTATCCTTTTTACAAAAAAGAAACTACAGAAGGAACTTTAACAAAAGAAAAGGCAATAGAGCTTCTTCAATCGTTCTGGATAAAATTTAATAATCATCCATCGCCACCAAAAATGGGAGTTACGGCTCTCGAGAGCAATACATACACCGATTTCTCTCTTATTAATCTTGGCGGATTAAAAGAAGATGGTACAGATGCTGTTAACGAACTATCGTACATAATTCTTGATGTAATAGAAGAAATGCGAATTTTACAGCCTAGCTCGATGGTTCAGATAAGCAAGAAAAACCCTAACAGTTTTATTGAACGAGCAATAAAAATTACAAAAACAGGATTTGGACAACCGTCGTTTTTTAATACCGATGCAATAATTAAAGAATTACTATTTCAAGGAAAGAAAATCGAAGATGCAAGGAATGGAGGTGCCAGTGGTTGTGTCGAAACCGGAGCATTTGGTACAGAAAGTTACATCCTTACCGGATATTTTAATTTGAATAAAATTCTGGAAATAACCCTAAATAATGGAATAGATCCGATAAGCAATAAAGAAATAGGACTAAAAACAGGCAGGGCCGACTTGTTTAAGTCATTCGATGAATTAATGGATGCATACGAAAAACAATTAAATTATTTTGCTGATATAAAAATTGCCGGAAATAGAATTATAGAAAAATTATATGCCGAAAGAATGCCTGTACCTTTTCTTTCGTTAATTATAGACGATTGTATAAAAAATGCCAAAGATTATAACGATGGTGGAGCAAGATATAACACCAGTTATATTCAAGGTGTTGGTTTAGGTAGTATTGCCGATAATTTATCATCGATAAAATATAACATTTTCGACAATAAAAACATTTCGATGACTAAACTTCTTAAAGCCATAAGAGACAATTTTGAAGGACACGAAGACCTGCGTTATAAATTAGTTTTCGAAACACCTAAATATGGCAACAATAACGAAATTGCAGATATTCATGCAGTAAATGTTTTCGATATTTTTTATAAAGCTATAAACGGGAAACCAACAGCACGTGGCGGGAAATTCAGGATAAATATGTTACCAACAACTAGTCATGTTTACTTTGGAAGCGTAATAAAAGCCATGCCCGACGGACGAAAAGCATACGCCCCATTATCAGAGGGAATCAGTCCTGTACAAGGAGCCGACAAGAAAGGACCAACGGCCGTTCTTCAATCTGCTACAAAAATAAACCACATAAAAACAGGCGGCACACTACTAAATCAGAAATTTGCACCCTCGTTTTTCAATAACAACACAAGCATTATTAAGCTCCGTCAGCTTATCCGTAGTTATTTTAAAATGGAAGGACATCATATTCAATTTAATGTAGTAGAAGCCAACACCCTACGCAAAGCTCAAGAAACACCGGAAAAATATTCCGATTTAATTGTACGGGTTGCCGGATATAGCGACTATTTTAATAATTTAGAAGAAAATCTTCAAAACGAAATAATAAAACGAACCGAGCATGAAACAATATAGATAAATTACTAAGCTTAGTTCGATATAAAATACTTAATAAAAAAATAAATATTATGATAACCGTACTATTAATAATGATTGCAGGAATGCTAATCGGAATACTTTTTCGCGATAATAAGAAAGTTATTACAATCAACGAGAAATTTACAACTTGGGCAATATACATATTACTTTTTCTTTTAGGAATATCTATTGGAACAAACAAAACCATTTTAGCTAATTTAGAAAATATTGGCTTGCAAGCAATAGTTATAACAATAGGAGCTTTGACAGGAAGTTTAATTACTGCATTAATATGTTATAATCTATTATTCAAGAAAAAAGAACCAATTAAAACATTTAACAATGAAAAATAGCATAATAATACTATTATTCTTTATTTGCGGAATCTTTACAGGATATTTTAAATTAATCCCCAATATAATGCTAGAAACAGATTTTAGCATGTATGCCTTATATGTTTTAATGTTTCTTGTTGGAATAGGAATAGGCAGCGATAAATCGGCATGGCAGACAATAGTAAATAATAAAATTCGGGTAATTTTTGTACCAATAAGCATAATTATTGGCACCTTAATTGGGGCAGGATTAGTGTCGTTTTTTCTACCTACAATAAAACTCAAAGAAGCTTTAGCTGTTGGAGCCGGATTCGGGTATTATAGTCTGTCGAGTATATTTATCACCAAACTTAGCGGCGAAACTCTTGGAGTCATTGCTTTGATATCGAATATATTACGCGAAATAATAACTCTTCTCGCTGCCCCGGTTTTTGCACTATATTTTGGAAAA
>CAZDCZ010000001.1:6247-110133 GCA_964504155.1 uncultured Bacteroidales bacterium
ACGCGAAATAATAACTCTTCTCGCTGCCCCGGTTTTTGCACTATATTTTGGAAAAATAGCTCCAATATCTTCAGGAGGAGCAACTGCTATGGACACAACTTTACCTATAATAATAAAATCATCGGGAAAAGAATACGCCATAATATCGGTATTTAGCGGAATTGTTTTAACAATAATAGTCCCATTTCTAGTAACTTTTATTTTAGAATATCTATAATTTTTTAAAAAAACATACTTATGTTTACTCAAAACATTTATATTAAAAGACACAAGGTTTATAATCAAAAATATCATCGGGAATTACATTAATAATTAAAAACAACGAAAGTGTAATAAATTACATCGATAATACTTACTAACTTTCTATTAGCAAATAAAATATTATTTTTATAAAAATATCTACACTAAAATATTAAAGACTATGCAAACATTCAGATTAATAAAACTCAGGAATATCCTACTAATTGGAATATTAGTTACAATTATTTCGTGTACCAAGCAGTCGAGTCCCTTACAAAAAATTTTAGAAAACATTCCCGGAACAACTGTTAATAAGCTTGAAGGAGATTCTGTTTTTTCTGAGAAATATGAAATTTATTACACACAGGCTATTAATCATAATAAGCGTGAAGGAGAGAAATTTCAACAAAGAGTTATTATAGGACATAAAGATTTTAACAAACCAATGGTAGTTCAACTCGAGGGGTACTCGATATATTCCGACAAAGCCTGTGAGTTAACAAATATTCTTGATGCCAATCAAATAACAATTGAGCATAGATTTTTTAAAGATTCAAAGCCTGATAGCATACCTTGGCAATATCTAAATATTAAACAAGCAGCAACAGATCAACATAGAATAATTAAATCGCTAAAGAAATATTATAAAAATAAATGGATATCAACAGGTATTAGTAAAGGTGGACAAGCAACAATTTATCATCGCAGGTTTTATCCTTTTGATGTTGATGTTAGTGTTCCGTATGTTGCTCCACTGAATTTCTCTAATGAAGATACGCGCATATACGATTTTTTCGAAACTGTTGGAACAAAAAAAGAAAGGAATCATATTTACGATTTTCAATTATTCTTATTCGAGAATAAAGACAAGATACTTCCTCTTCTTAAGTCATATGCAAAAGAAAAAAATTATAAATTCTCTATAGGTATTGAAAGAGCATATGATTTAAATGTATTAGAATTTCCTTTTGCTTTTTGGCAGTGGGGTTCTTGCTGTAAAAAAATTCCAAAGTTAAACTCCGATTTAAAAGATATATTTGATTACTGGAAATCGACTGCTCCTTTTAGTTTTTTTGAAGATACAGGAATTAAAAACAACAGACCATTCTTTTTTCAAGCAATGACAGAAATAGGAATGTACGGTTATAATATAACACCATTTAAGAAATATTTAGACGATACAGAAAATATAAAATTCGATTTTGCAATGCCTAAAAACGTAAGTTACAGCTATAATCCCGATGCAATGAAAGATATTAACGATTGGCTACAAACTAATGGAAATAATATTTTATATATCTATGGAGAGAACGACCCTTGGGGAGCTACATCTGTTAATTTATCGGGAAATACTAATGCTGTAAAAATGGTAAATCCGGGAGGATCGCATACAAGTAGAATAAAAAGTTTTCCTCCGAAAATGCAGGATAGCATTTACCATGTACTAGAGAAATGGTTAGAAATAAATATTATTAATAGTAATGGAGGAACAAAAGAAAAAGTCCCATTACAGGTTCTATAGCATTTATTAAATGCTGATATTATAATTTTTAAACAGCTTATTAATACATCTATCAATTAGCATTCTATATTAATTTAACTCTAAAAAATAAATCATGATAAAAAAATTGAAAACCTTGATTTTAGTAAGCCTTATCTTATTACTTGGCTCAATAAAATCGGAAAGCTGTACAGTTATTGTTGTAGGGAAAAAAGCATCGAAAGACGGTTCTGTAATTGTTTCTCACTCCGATGGCGGAAAAGAATGTCGTTTACATGTTGTTCCGAGAATGACTTTCCCGAAAGGTTCAAAAGCACCTATTTATTGGGGGATACAAGATATTGACAAAGCAATTGACAATTACGGCGAAATTATAGGCTATATGCCACAAGTACAAGAAACATACTCGTACATTCATTCGGCATTACCACATATTAACGAATTTCAATTATCTATAGGCGAAAGCACTTTAAGCCAGCGTAAAGAATTAAAATTTAACCGTTTAGACGGAGAACAAATAATGACAGTTGAGCAAGCCGAGATTTTTGCCTTACAAAGATGCAAAACAGCGCGCGAAGCAGTTGAGTTAATAGGAAAACTAATGAGCGAATATGGATTTCTGCCCTCATGTGTCGGCGAATCGGAAGCCCTTGCAATTGCCGACCCCAACGAAGCTTGGATATTCGAAGTATTTAGTGTTGGGAGCGATTGGGAAAAAACAAGTGGAAAGCCGGGTGCAATATGGGCAGCACAAAGAGTTCCCGACGAAAATACTTGTATGATACCAAATTGGAGTACTATAAAACAGATTAATCCAAAAAGTAAAGATTTTATTGTTTCGAAAAACTATAAACAAGAAGCAATAGACAGAGGATGGTATAATCCCAAAAGCGGAAAACCATTCATTTGGCAAAAGGCTTATGCTCCAATAGCCAGAGAATGGGCTACAAGCCGATTCTGGAAATTCTACAGTACTTATGCACCCGATTATACCGATTATCCAAAAAGAGAATTGCATTCTCCTTTCGATGGTTTAAACGATTATATACAATATGTAGAAGATATAGAAATATATCCTTTCTCTGTTAAGCCAAATAAAAAAATCTCTGTTAGAGATGTTATTGCTTTCCAAAGGGAGGTATTTGAAGGCACTATTTACGACATGACAGAAGACCCTGATTGGTATGTTCCCGGGAAAGACGGGAAAATGCATAAAAGTCCTATTACAACACCATTTCCAACAAAAGATATGCGAGAACTATTAGATATTAATAATAGACGAAATGTATCGAAAGGTGGTTTTGGCATGGTTGCACAACTGCGCTCATGGTTACCCGATGCTATAGGCGGAATTTATTGGGTATATGAAGATAACGAATTTGTTAGTCCATATGTTCCGATATATGCCGGAGTGCAAGAAATAAATCCTTTATATAAGAATTACGACCCAAATAAATACGATGAAAATTCTGCTCGCTGGGTTTACGATTTTGTCGATAATCTATTATATCTAAAATGGCAAAATGCTTGGCAAGATGTTAAACCTGTTAGAGATTCATTAGAAAACAAAATTTTTAACGAAATTCCTGAAATTGATAAGCAAGCATTAGCACTTTATAAAGAAAATCCCGATAAGGCAAAAGAATATTTAACAAAATATACTTGGGATAAAATGGACGAATTAGTTAAGGAATATCGTAAACTACGATATGAACTATTAGTAAAGTACACTAATAACAAACAAGGAATTAATTTTTAAAAAGAACTGTTCGACTAATATTACAAATTATTGCAAATAAGTAACCCGTAAGATAAATAATTCTTACGGGTTATTTTATTAGCATCTGCCAGAAACTAAAATTACAATATTAATTAGAAATACAAATCTCTTTCTCCTTGTTTAATTTTCTCTAATCGATTTTTTAATTCATTTGCTCTTTCAGAATCGTTCAATTCATTCATATTTTTCTCGATTACCTCCCAACCTTTTACTACTGTTTTAGGCGAGGCATAATCTTCGAGATATTCGGCAAGCGTAAGCATTGCATTAGGCGAACAATAACGTTTTATGAATCCCGGCACCGAGAATTCCATAAAATGTTCCCCTGTCCTACCCAATCGATAACAAGCAGTACAGAACGAAGGTAAATAGCCATTGTCTAATAATTCGTCGATAATTTCTGCTAACGAACGATTATCGTTAATAGCAAATTGTTCTTTATTAAGATTTTGCTCTTCGTTTCGGCTTTTTGAATACGAGCCCAATTCGAGTTTAGTTCCGCCATCAATTTGCGATATTCCGAATTCCATAACTTCTCTACGTACTTTCACCGATTCACGAGCAGTAAGTATCATTCCTGTATAAGGTACGGCAAGACGAAGAATTGCAATAAGTCTAATAAATTGCTCATCGTTTACCAGATATTTATTATCGACATTTACAGAGGATGCATCTTGCAAACGCGGGAACGATATAGTGTGTGGCCCTACATTATAACATGCTTCGAGATGATTAGTATGTCTGATTAGAGCCATTACTTCGAATTTCCAGTCGTATAATCCGAATAAAGCACCAATTCCCACATCATCTAAACCAACTTCCTGAGCTCTATCGAGACTAGTAAGTCTGTAATTATAATCGGCTTTTTTACCACTAATATGAAATTTCTTATATTCTTCGGGATGATATGTCTCTTGAAAAACCTGATATGTCCCAATCCCTGAGTCTTTAACAGTTTTAAAACCTTCTATATCGAGAGGAGCAGCATTAATATTTACCCTTCTAATTTCACCATTTCCTTTTTTTACTTTGTAAACAGCGCGTACAGAATGAGCAATAAATTCAGGCGAATATTCTGGATGTTCGCCATATACCAATATTAAACGCTTTTGTCCGTTATCTTCAAGAGCTTCAACTTCTTCAGTCAATTCTTTATCGCTAAGAGTTTTTCGAACAGCTTCTTTGTTAGAAGCCTTAAAGCCACAATATGTACAATTATTTACACATTTATTTCCAACATATAATGGAGCAAACAAGACTATTCTATTACCATAAACTTTTTCTTTTAAAGCTTTAGCACCTTGTTTTATTTCTTCTATTAACTCAGGATCATCGGCATTTAAAAGGACAGCTGTTTCTTCGAGAGTTAAACGGTTTTTATCTAACGATTTTGCTATTACCTCACGAACACGTTCTTTTGTCGATTTTGTTTTTCCTAAATAATCTAATATTTCTTCAGGGTCGATAAAAGGCTTCATCCTCTCATCTTTAATCTTGTATTGTTCAGGTTTAAATTGCATATTATTAAAATTAAATTTATTAATACTCTTAAAAGTTCTTAAATCTATATACTTTACTATAATTAAATAATTCTATTTCGACACATTAAACAGAATTAAGATTTTTTAGTTTTTTTCGCCCCTAACCCTAAAGGGAGAAAGCTAAAAAATCAATCTGTTTCCTTTAGGGAACAAGGGTAAAAACAGATTAATTTTGTGTTAAAACATAATCTGTCAAAGTAGAAATAATTAAAATATTAAGTTCATTTTAACAAAGAAATTTCTTCCGGGCTCTATACTAATCATACCTCTATTTGTAGAAAGATGATTTGTATATGCACAGTCTCCAATATTCTCTATTCCCCCATGTAATTGTAATTTTGCAAATTTTAAGTTTATTGTTTTTGAGTTCAAAAAGATATCATATTTAAAATATCCATCAGTACTTACTTCTCCATCGGCAATCTTATTCTGGTCGGTAGCATAAGATGTTCTAAAATTAACATTCAAATATTTTGGGAAATTATATCTTATTCCAACTCTACCGTTAAACGGTGGTATCAGAGGGAGATCTGTATCATCGGTCAAATCAACACCTTTTACATACGATGCTGTTCCATAAAGAATAATATTTCTGTATAAATTATACGAGAAATCAAGATCGAAACCATAAAGACGAGCTTCATTAACATTCGAATTAATTAATGCAGGAAGCGTATCGGTAACACCTTCGTTCGCTCCTGTGTTATATGTATAAATAAACTCGCCCGGTTTTTCAATAATTAAATTGTTCATATAATTCACAAAGCCATCTATTCTCATATTAAATTTTGGTTTCCACACTCTAAAACCTAAGTCGAAATAATAAGCATTCTCCGGTTCTAAATCAGCATTCCCAAGTCTTACAAGGTTTCCTAAATCGATATATTGATATCGTTCTTCGAGAGATGGAGCTCTAAAAGCTCTACCTCCATTGGTAGAGATATCGATTCCGTCGGCTACAGAATATATTGCTCCTATATTGGTACTCCACGAATAATTATATTTTGTTTGGGCTTCGTATGTTATTCTCTGATTTGGAGGAGTATCGTTTCTTGTTCCATTCATTATTAAATAATTAACATCGAAACATTTCTCATTTTCTATACGAATACCATCGAGTCGTCCACCAAATAGAATCTTTAACTTATCGTTCATTGTACTAAACTCGTCTTGAAAAAATACTCCTGCGCTTCCGAAAGACGATTCAGGAATTGGGGTTTCTCCTCTAATTAATTCATTAGTAGCAATTATATTACTATCACCATCCAACACATCTATTTGTATAAATTTCTCGCGTTCGGTGGTTAATTTTCTTTGCCATACATCGACTCCTGCAATAAGATTATGATTATTAAAATTCCAATCCGATTCTATCTGAAATCCATTTGTATAATGTTTCCCGGTAGGCAAAACCTTTTTAGCAGTAATCATTTGTGGTAACTTATATGTCGATGGAGTATTTGGAATTAATTCTACATCGCGAATAATATTCTGATTAAAATATTTGAATCGTAACTGATTTAAGTTATCTGTAATATTGCTAATTTTATATTCGAAACTTAACATATTACGTTCGGCATTAGTATATGTAGCTTTTGCCGGTCCGGGAAAGACAGCTCCTCCGGGAACTCCTACATCATTTGCCCAAAATTTCTGATATCGCAATACTAATTCATGATTATCGACAATTTTATATCCCGCAACTACAGACAGATTCTTATCTGCGAATTGACTATTCTCTATTGTTCCTTTTGGTGTTTCAATATTATCGGCATCGCGTAAAGCTCCACTAACACGTGTATAAAACTTTTTCCCGCTAATATTTAGACTTAACTTACGTTTAAATAAATTATTTACCGAATTATATGCAGAAGCAATATTTCCATCAATCTTATATTTATCAGTATATTGTCCGCTCTTAGTAGTAATATTTACAACACCTCCCATAGCACCGGAGCCATATAAAGATGATGATGCTCCTTTAATCACTTCAACTCTTTCTATATCGTCGACATCTATTAAAGATAAACTGGCAGCTAGATCGGAAGCTGTTTCTAATCGGTTACCATCGACAAGCATAACAATTCGTTTTTGATTTAATCCACGAATATTTACCGCTGTTGCCCATACTCCATCGCTAAAAAGAGAAATTCCAGATTTATTTTGCAATATATTCGCAATAGAAAATCCCGATTCTTTAAGAATATCTGATTCTTCAATAAGTTCTATTGGATATGGAATATTTTTAATTTTCTTTTCTTGCTTCAGACTTGTAACAATAGCTGTTCCAAGAGAGATATTT
Source organism: uncultured Bacteroidales bacterium (assembly GCA_964504155.1). Classification (GTDB taxonomy): domain Bacteria; phylum Bacteroidota; class Bacteroidia; order Bacteroidales; family UBA12077; genus CAZDCZ01. Next base: position 13,612 of record CAZDCZ010000001.1, read on the forward strand.
GTTTTACTGAGTAAGATATTAATACCTTTAATATTAGCTTTAACAGATACTTGATTTATATATTTTTCGTAAGAAATATGAGAGATTGCAATATTATACTCTCCTTGAGAAACACCGCTAATACTAAATTCTCCACTAGTATTAGTAACAGCTGTTTTAATTACTCGAGTCTCTGTTTCGTTAATTTTTTCTAGTTGAATATTAACATTTCCAATAGATGTTAACGATTCAGCATCGGAAACTTTTCCTCTTATTTCAAATGTTTGAGAATTTGCTTTGAAACTACATAATAATAGTAAAGCAATTAAGATTTTAGAAATTTTCATAGTTTTTATTATTCTTTAGTAAAACAGATTTAACCTGAATACCGGCTAATCGACCTAATTGACCGGTTAATGAGCCAATTTCGTCGGTTGTACCTTCAAGAACAAGAGAAATAATACTATATTTTTTTCGAGGTAAGCCATATCGGCTTATTATTACATTCGAATGCTTTGAGATAACTGAGTTTAGCTCTGATGCTATTTCATTATCTTCGAGTAAAATAATTGCGGTTCCAATTCTCTTTTCCATCAGTTTTTCCTTTGGATTAGCCATTTATCAATTTCCTCGAAACAGTTAAAAACCATTTCTCAGAATTTTGTTGTTAATTATTTCACAAATGTACAATTATTTCACGAATCCAAAACATGATATTTATCATGGAAAAATAAATAGATAAAGCAATAAGCTCCACTTGTAATATTAATTGTTGATTATAAGCAAAATAGAATATAAAAAAATCTTTTGTTTAAAAAGCTGTTAGCTTTTGCTTATTAGACATTAAATAAAAATAAAACCAATAGCCAAAGCTAATCAAAATAAGTCAGCCTTAGTTGTTCATATTCTACAGTTTAAATCTTGTGTTAAATCGAACGGTTTTTGCTTAACAGTAGTGCGGGTTTTCACCGCGTTTCAATATTACCCGTTAATAAAGTTTGAAGATAATAAAAAGCTTGCAAACCTCCACACCCTGCATTATTTTTGACCCGCTGTTACACACTGTATAAAAAATTAATCTACAAATGTTTCCTTAAGTTTCAGCTTAACTTCTTTAATTTCCTTTTCAGTCAAATTATCAAGTGTCTTAATAATTCTTTGCTTGTCAATTGTTCTAATTTGGTCAAGAACAATCCAAGCTTTCTTATTATCATGTTTCACAGGAACTCTCGTTGGATATTTTTTAGATTTACTTGTCATTGGAGCAATAACAACTGTATTAAGATACTTATTCATCTCGTTCGGAGAAATTATCACACAAGGACGAGTCTTCTTAATCTCACTTCCAACTGTTGGATCAAGATTAACTAATACGATTTCATATTGTTTTATTTCCATTCTTCAAAGCTTTCATCTTCAAATATGTCATTCATTAATGACTTATCGTCTCCACTTTCGTGCATTTTCTTGAAAGCTTTTTCCCAACCTTTTCTTGGTTCATCTTTTGGTTTCAGAATAATATAACCTTTCTTAAGAATAAGCTCGACCTTGTCCTTGATGTTATACTTTTCAAGCAGTGTTTTACTCAGTCTTATACCTTTTGAATTACCTATTGGAACAATTGAAATATCCATAACATTAACTTTTATTTGTAATTACAAAGTTAATACATTTTTTTTACCAAAGCAAAGGATTTTTCCAAGTAGTTTTATATTGTGTGTAACGATGGCAATATAAAATTTTGGGCATTTTGAAACACCAATCTTTCAATTTACCACAATTTTTATTTGATGTTAAAAAGCTCATATTTAGCACTTTCTGCCCAATTTTTTATATTGCGTGTTGTAATCTTTTGCTTTTCATCATTATAGTTCAAAATATCAGGAATCCTTTTCTCTCAAAAACTCATTTATTTCATCTTTATCGAAATATTCAGAGTCAAATTTACCTCCTAACCATTCTATATAACTTTCATATTCTTCATGTTCAGGTTGTTTAAGTATTTCCAGCATATCTGAATAGCCACACATTCCTCCGCAATCCTCTGGAGGACAATTCATTTTACCGTTCAAACAAATTGGATAATTAATCTTATCGTCAATTGGAAGTATCTTTTCCAAAATAATCTCATGTTTCCAACAGTCACCGAAATCATATTCGTATATTATTTTTTCCTTTTCTTTTTTTAATAAATCGGATATTTTTATTGTTTTGTAATCCACATTGCCCATTTCATACCATAAATCATCATCTGGCATTCTCACAGTATAAAAAGTCTGATTTTTAATAAATTGATGCAAATGAGAATTTGTCCACCCCATTGTCGTTTGAATAATCTTATGAAAATCCGACAATAATAAGTCCGATGGAATTAATAATCTTCTCCAAATCTTGGGTTTAAATCCTTTTAATACTATCTGAATTTGATATATTCTATTTGTCATGTTTTTTTTCAAATATAGTTAAAATGTTTATCCTTTGGTTTTTCTGCAATTGATTTTAACACAAGTTTATAGTTCAATATCTCTCTTTTAAGCGATTAATCAGAGAGAAATTTAAACATATTGTTTAATAACATACAATAATTTATCGGGAATTATTGGTTTTGCAATATAATCATCGCAACCGGCTTGTATAGCTTTTTCTTTATCGCCTTCCATAGCATAAGCTGTTTGAGCAATAATAGGCAATTTTGGTCGAAATTTTTTAATCTCGCCAGTAGCAATAAGTCCATCCTTTTTGGGCATCTTAATATCCATAAGGATAATATCTATATCGGGATTTTGTTTTGCAATTTCAACGGCTTCTTCTCCATCTTTTGCTCTTATAGTTTCTATATCAGGAAAATCAAGTACATTCTCTAGTAGTTCAAAATTAAACTGATCGTCTTCAGCTATAAGAATCTTTAATTTCTTTTTCTCTAAATTATTTTTAGATTCTTCAATTATTGTTTTCGAATTATTTTTTATCGATGATTTAATAATAGGAATAGTAAAATAGAATGTTGTACCTTCATTAATTTGTGTTTCTACCCAAATTTCACCACCAAGCATTTTTACAAATTCCTTACTTATAGACAAACCAATTCCTACTCCTCCGTATTTTCGTGTAGAGCCTTCGTCAATTTGCCTGAACTTTTTAAAAATTATTTCTTTATCTTCTCCCCTAATACCTATACCTGAATCTTTTACGAAGAACTTTAACATATTATTATCTGTTATGTTGTAACCAAAACTAACAGACCCTTTATCGGTAAATTTAATAGCATTATAAAGTAAATTTGACAATATTTGTTTTATTCTAACACTATCGGTATAAATAAAACTTTCGTTGTCTTGTAAATCAACATTATAAACTAATTTTATTTTTTTTGCTAAAAGTTCCTTCTCCTCTATAAATAAATTATATACCTCTTTTACTACTTTATTAATAGATACATTTTTTTTATCTAAAGATATTTGTTTTGTTTCAATTTCCGAGATATCAATTATATCGTTAATTATTTTGAGTAGCCTTGCTCCACTCTCATTAATTATATCAACATAACTATTTCTTTTTTCGTTTGATAAGTTCTTTAATTTCAACATTTCGGCAAAACCAATCATCCCATTCATAGGTGTACGAATTTCGTGGCTCATATTTGCCAGAAAAACAGATTTCAATCTGTCGCTTTCTTCAGCTTTTTCTTTAGCATTCAATAATTCTAAATGTGCATTTTTTCTTTCAATATAAAATCCTATTTGTGTTGCTACTATTTCGAGGATTTTTTTATCATCTAAAGAATATGCATTTTCATCGGTATAAGATTGAACACCAATCATTCCTATAACCTTTCTATTCGATTTTAAAGGAACACCAAGCCAAACAGCAGACCTTATTCCTGTCATCTCGAATTTTCCTGCCTTTTCGAACTCAACAATTTTTTGTTTTTTAGCAAGCAAAGATTTTTTTGTTTTTATTACATATGCTGTTGCCGAATTATTAGGAGCAATACTATATGCTTTTCTTTCATCGTCCATATACGGCAATTCTATAATATCTTTTTCTTTATTATACATTGCAATATAATAATTCTTTGTATCGATAAGTTTGCTGAGTTCTTGCTGTATTTTCACAAGAAACTCTTTTGTTTGCAAAGTTGAGTTTGCTGCATTTGAGATATTGTATAATACTTGCTGAATAAGTTCTGCTTTTTTTTCTTTTGTAATATCAAGAGCAAAACCACCAATTAATTTTGTTCCATCATCAAACACAATAGGGAATTTGTATGTTTTAAATACGTGTTCCTTTCCATTTTTATCATCTAGAATTTGATTTTGAACAATGACTTCGTTATTTAACACATCGTTATCGAATATTTGCATTGATTTGGCAATTGATTCGGGAAAGATATCATGCAATTTTTTACCAATTACAGAATTTTTATTTTCAAAAAAATCATTATAATGTTTATTTGTATAAACATAATCGCCATTTTCATTTTTAATAAAAACTAATGATGGAAGAAATTTCATAAAAGAAGAAAATCGCTTTTCGCTTTCGCGCAGCTTCCTTTCATCTTCTTTTCGTTTAGTAATATCTGATATTATACCCTGAATACCTACAATACGCTTATTATCTAATATTATAAAAGCTTTCATTTCACAAAGAATATTTCTACCATCTTTATGAATTACAGTTATATCGGTCACATACGATTCCACTATATTATCAAAATCCCCAAGAGCCATTTTTTCTATTTCATTTGATAATATCATTTCCATATTTAACATATCCTCATCTTTCATGCACTGGTCTAATGAAAATTTCAAATATTCTTCTTGAGTATATCCTGTTAATTTTTCGATAGCAGGACTTACATATGTAAATTTTTTATTAAGATCTATTTTCCATATAACATCTTTAGTATTATTTACTAATAGTCGATATTTTTCTTCGCTATTTCGTAATGCATCTTCTGCTAATTTTCTGTTAGTAATATCAATAGCAAAAGTAATTACTACATCTTGTCCGAGATAAGTACCATTTGTGAGACTAACAAGTTTAGGAAAAATTTCCCCATTTTTTCTTTTACCCCAAAACTCCAACTGTTGAGGTTTGCCATTGTATGCTTTTTTAAATTTTTCGAATACTTCTTTCAAATTATTTTTATCGGGTGCAGAAACTGTTTCCGGGGTTTTCCCTATCATTTCTTCGTATGAATAACCATACATTTTTTCAGCACCGGGATTCACATCAATAAATACCCCATTCTTATCTTGTATATAGATAGCATCGATAGAATTTTCGAATATACTCTTAAAGTCTCTTTCTCGTTTCGATAATTCACGATCGATAATTCTATCGTGAGTAATATTTTTACCTGCAAAATATATTCGTTCTACCTCTCTATTGTCTTTAAATTTATTAATTACCCACTGGATAACTATTAATGTTCCATCTTTCTTTCTAATAGTAAACTCGCAATTACTATTAAAAGAATTATTTTTTAATTGTAATTCGATATTTCTAATTTTTGCAATATCGTGATTAGGAACAATATAGCTTATTTTCTTTCCTACAATTTCAGTTCTATTATACCCCAACAACTTGTATGACTGTTCAGACAACTCAATTATTTCGCCTAATTTTGTAGTTAAAATTATTATATCGGCAACACCTTCAACAATATTATATAAATTACTAAATATATTTACAGGTAATTTTTTATTTTCAGTATCAGTATTTTTTTGTTTAAAATTATCAAAACTCTCGTTCTGTTTATATTTACATATCTGAAACAAGATTCTTAAATTGGAACTTAATTCAAAATCTGAGATAGGCTTTTTTATTACAATTTCTGCACCTAATTCATAATATCTGTTTATTATAGAATTATTTGCATTTTTATCGACAATTACAATTATAGGTATATATTTTATTTCTTCGTTTAGTTTTAATCTTTCGCAGATTGAAAAATTATTCTTCGATTCGTAATTCGAATCTATAATAATTGTTTTGGGCAAATATTCTTTTACTATAGAGAAGTTTTTTATTTTCTCTGATATTTCTATTATTTCTACATCATCAATAAAATTATTACTTAAGTATTCTTTTTTAAGTAATTTGCCTTTACTATTGCTAAAAACTAAAAGACAAGGCATAATTTAGAGTTTAAATTAAAATCTGTTAAATTTACAATAATTTTGTTTTAATCCAAAAATGCCATATTAATATAGCCTCATTTAAAAAATAATATTTTATATTAGAGAAACTTTTATACTTTAAAAACACTTTTTACCTGATGTTAATAAAAAACCAAAATATGCAAACTAAAGTTTATATTATATTAGCACTATTACTTGTAACGTTAACTCAATTGGGGTGCAAACAAAATACAAACAATAACGAAAAAAAAGAAACAATTAATATAGTTACTTTAAAAGGGCCATCTGCGATTAGTATGATAAAATTAATTGATGATAATAGCGAAATAAATGGTTTAAAAACTAATTTTATTATAAAAGATGAACCATTACAAGTTAGAAAAATGTTAATTAATGAAGATGTTGACTTTGCAGTATTACCAACAACAATGGCTGCAATAATGTATAATAAGGGGATTAATTATAAACTAGCTGCAATTCCATTATGGGGAACATTATATTTATGTGGGAAGGATAGCACTATACATAAATGGACTGATTTAAAAGGCAAAAAAATTAATTTAATGGCAAAAGGAATGACTCCGGATGTTCTTTTTAAATATCTGTTAACTAAAAACAATATAATAGTAGATAAAGATGTTGAACTCGATTATTCATTTCCAACACATATTGAACTTGCAAATGCAATAGCGGCCGAGAAAGCCGATATTGGAGTTATATCAGAACCTTTTGTAAGTATCATAACTAATAAAAACAAAAATATTAATATTATTTTCGATCTCGATAAAGAATGGAAAATAGCAACAAACAACAATATTCCCTTAGCACAAACTGCCTTAATAGTGAATTCTAATTTTGCAAATAACTATCCTGAGATAACAAATATTTTCTTGCAAGAATATAAAGAAACATCAGAATGGGTAAATATAAATCATAACTTAGCAGCAAAATTAATAGTTAAACATAAAATTTTACTAGATTCTTCAATTGCTATCACATCGATAAAGCGCTCGAACATAAAATTTGAATATGCTTATGAAAGAAAAAATGCAATTAACAAATATTTAAATATATTTTACTTAATGAATAATAAAATTATTGGAGGAAAAATTCCTGATGAAGAATTCTATTACAAAAAATAAAATATTTACATCTATTTCTATCATATTAATGATTTTAATATGGAAATTAGCATCAGTTTATTTCTCTTCTGATTTTATTTTACCTTCGCCTGAGGATACAGTATTTGCTCTTATAAATATTATTCTTGCAAAGAATTTTTTTATAGCTATATCATTTACAATTCTTCGCGGGTTAATTGGTTTTAGTATATCAATAATACTTGGTGTAGTTTTAGGAATATTCTCCGGAATAAACAATTCATTTTATTCATTTTTAAAGCCAATACTAATAACTATTCGTTCGACACCGGTAATATCGTTAATATTACTTGCATTAATATGGTTTAATGTAGATTCTGTTCCTATATTTATTGCATTCTTAACTATGTTTCCGGTTATATGTACAAATGTAACTTCCGGAATACAAAATACCGATACCAACTTAATAGAGATGGCTCATGTATTTAAAATTAATAAATATAGAGTTTTACACGAGATATATCTTCCATCAATATTACCTTATATTTTTAGCGGAGCATCGAGTGCTTTAGGCTTTGGATGGAGAGCTGTAATTATTGGAGAAGTACTTAGCCAACCGCAATATGGAATTGGAACATTTATGCAAGCTGCCCAAACTTATTTAATAGTAAAAGATGTTATTGCATGGACTATTATTGCTGTAATTATAAGTTATGCTTTCGAATTTGGGATTCGGAAATTTGAGAAATTTTACAAAAAACCTTAAAATTATCGCAATGGATTTAGAATTAAAAAATATAAATAAATCATTTAACGAATTTAAGCTTTTCGATAATTTTTCAATACTGTTTAAAGAAAACATTATTACAAGTATTATTGGACCTTCGGGATGTGGGAAAACCACATTATTAAATATTATATGTGAAACCTGCAAACTAGATTCGGGAAACATTATTGGTCTCGACGAAAAAGAAATATCGTACATTTTTCAGGAACCCAGATTACTTCCGTGGAAGACTGTTAAAGAAAATATTCAATTTGTTATTAAAGACCTTTATCCGAAAAGGAAACAAAAAATTATAATACAAAAACTATTACAAATTGTTGAACTAGAAGATTTTGGCAATCATTACCCTTCTCAATTAAGCGGTGGTATGCGACAAAGAGTAGCAATGGCACGAGCATTTTCTAACTCTTCGGATATTATTCTTATTGATGAAGCTTTTAAAGGACTAGATATTAAGCTAAAACAAAATTTGATTCGTATATTTAAGAAAATATGGATAAAATATAATAAAACGGTAATATTTGTAACTCACGATATTGACGAGGCTATTCAATTAAGTAAAGAAATTTTTGTATTTAGTAAACCTACAGTACAAATTAAACAAAAATTCGAATTATCTGACAGTTCTTCAGAATCTAATTACAATAATATAAAGAAAAAAATAATTGATTTAATTGATTAGCTTGTTTGGAATTTGAAATTTATATTTCACAATTAACAGATATCTCGATTCTACTGCATTGTGCCGACATGACAGATGGCTTTTTATAATTTATAATTCGTAATTATATTAATCAGATGTCTCGACTATGCTCGACATGACAAGAACATTAATCCTTGTTATTCCAACTTTATAGGAAAATCTGTTACTCAAAATTTCTGTCATTCCGACTTTACGGAGAAAGCTGTTACAGAACAATACTGTCATTCCAACCTTGCAGAGTAACGGCAAAACCATCAACGAAATTAATCTGTTATTAAGTACAAATAACAATTTACAATTAACCAAAACACTAATTATTACAGATGTCTCGACTATGCTCGACATGACAAAGAAACCATGGTATGTCGTTAAACAATACTTAATTAGCAAATATGTTTAGAATTTGAATTAAAATAAATAAACTGTTAATAAATAAGTTCGTAAATTTCTTTTTTATCTTTTTCGAGTTGAAAACGCAATTTTTCTACATCAGAAAAAGCAAGTTCGTCTCTCATACGTTTATGAATAAAAACATTAACTTCTTTCCCTTTTAAATTCATCGCTTTAGAATAATCGAACAAATGAATTTGCACATCATAAATTTTATTTTCTTTAATATTCATCATTCCTCTCAAACGAATATTTTTAAACTCTAAACTTATTGCATACACTCCGGGAAATGGGACTAGTTTTACATCTTCTTCGATATTTAATTTTAAAGTAGGAAATCCTATTTTTCTACATTCTACACTACCCTCGCAAAGCTCTCCGATACAAATAAAAAGATGGTCGAGATATGCATTTGCTCTTTGTACTCTTCCTTGGTTAAGAGCCTTTCTAATAATTGTAGAACTGACTGTTTCGTTTTCAAGCTCCTGTTCAGAAATTTCTTCAACAGTAAAACTTCTATTTTCGGCCAATTTATATAAGTAACTATAATCTCCCTCTCTGTTATGTCCAAAATGATGATTAAACCCTACTATTACAACACTTGCATTTATTTTTTTTAATAAAATATCTTCGATAAATTCTTGTGATGTTGTTTGCGAAAATTCTTTTGTAAACTCAATAATAATAAGATGGTTAAGACCGGCCTTTTCTAATTGCAGTATTTTTTCTTTTTGAGAATTAATAAGTTTCAAATCTTTCCCTATGGTATCGGGATAAAGCACTTTTCTAGGATGTGGGTAAAAAGATATCAATACCGATTCTCCATCAATTTTTTTTGCAATATTATTCAATCTATCTATAATAGCTTGATGTCCAAGATGCACCCCATCAAAAGACCCGGTAGTAACTACGGGGTGTTTTATTAACGGCAAATTATGATATCCATTATAAACTTGCATAAGTTATTAGAGTTATTCTTTAAAATTAGTATTCAGTTCTTAGTCTTTGTTCTTGCATAATTGGAACTGAATACTGGATACTTATATTATAAACTTTGCTTAACGAAATACGAAACTTTTTCAAGAGAAGTAACCATATCATATTCTTCAAGAAATACACTTGATGGTACATTTAGAAATGTAGGAGTATAATTTAAAATTCCTTTTATTCCGGCATTAATCATTTTATCGGCAATTTCGGCAGAATTATTCGAAGGAATAGTAAGAATTCCAATTGTAATATTCTGTTCATTAATAACTTTCGACATTTCGGCAATCGAATAACATTTTACCCCGGCAATTACTTTTCCTATTTTATCGGGATCAACATCAAAAGCAGCAACAATACGCAATTTCGAACGTTTCCCATTAAAATATGCTGTAATTGCTTTTCCTAGATTTCCTATTCCAAATATGGCAGCAGATAGGCCGTCTTTTGTATCGAGAATAGAATTAATCTTATTAATTAATGCTTTTACTTCATATCCTTTTTTTAATGTTGATGAATAACCTATTAACATAATATCTCGCCGTACTTGTACTGCTGTTATATTATGCAAGTCAGCTAATTCGTGAGAATATATATATACTTTTCCTTTCGACATACAATTAAGTAAAATTCGCCTATAAGCACTTAATCGTTCTATTGTTTTTGGTGGCAATTTTTTCATAAAAATATCTATTTCAAGTAATTATATAATTTCAATTATCGATTAAAAAATATAAGTTACTATAAGTTATTTTGGTAAAGATACAATAAATGTACTTCCTTCGTTTAGTTTACTATTTACTTCAATTTTTCCATTATACAAATCTACTATTCTTTTAACAATAGATAAACCTAATCCACTTCCTGAAATATTTTTTGTTTTATTATTTTTTACTCTATAAAATTCTTCGAACAATTTTTCTTTACTTTCATTATTCATACCAATTCCTGTATCAGAAACAAGTATTTTTATCATATCATTACCCGATTCTATTTTAACATCAACACTTCCATTATTTTTATTATACTTAACAGCATTAGAAACCAAATTGTTTAAAATTATTTCAATATCACTAGGGTCTGCAGAAATAAGCATATCTCCTTCGCACTTCGCTATATTAATATTTACATCTTTTTGAATTGCATAAGGATTTATAGTTTCAATTGCTAATATTGCAATTTCTTTAATATTTACCACTTCAAATTTATCAGATTTTTTTTCAAATTCTATCTTTGTCAAATCGAGTAAATCCATAATCAAACTTCGCATTCCTTCAATTCTTTTCAGAGAACGATTAATTATCTGCTCATAATCATCAATATTATCGCCTACTTGTTTTTCTTCCATTATTCTAAGATATCCTTCTATAGCATTTAATGGAGCTTTTAGTTCGTGAGACAATACTGAAAGGAATTGGAATCGTATTTCTTTTCCTTCTTGCTTCATCTTATTAGTCATTCCCTTAAGAAATAAATGTTTAACAATTACTTCCATCGACGACTTAAGTTCTTGAGGAGTGAAAGGCTTAGGAATAAAATCGAAAGCTCCTTGAGCAGTTGTTTCCACAGCTAATTCAAGCGAAGCATATGATGTTATCATCATTACTAATATATCGGGATTATTTTGGTTTATATATTTCAATACTTCAGTTCCTTTTATTCCCGGCAATTTATTATCGAGAAGAACAATATCTACATTAGTATTCTTAACTTTCTCTATTCCTTCTTCACCTGTTCCTACATCTGTTATTTTAAAACTTACATCTTCATCCATAAATGGATAACTAACAGAAAAATTTTTCAGTATGCGCACTATACCTGATCTAATTCCCGGTTCATCATCAACTACAAGTACATTAAATATTTTCATTAGGATATTTTTGAATATTAAAGTTTAAATTACAAATAAATACAAAATTATATTTATTTGTAATATATTCTTGTTTCATAATTACATTTCTTTTTCAATATATATACATCTCCCTAAATTAAAAAATTAATATAACTTTAAAAGCCTTGTTATTTCTTTATGTAATTGTTCTTTTCTAATTCCTTTTTCGAGATACAAGTCAGCTTTAATCCAATTTTTTTCAGCATCTGTATTTAATCCAAAAGTCATACCTGCTTCTGAAGCAACAGCTGTAGCAATAATTACAGGTACATCGGGATATTTTCGTTTTAATTTATAACTTAAAATAAAACCACTATCATCATTTTCCATCATAAGATCGAAAATTGCTAAATCGGGTTTTACTTCTTTAATAATATTTTCGCCTTCCTTTTGACTATCAGCTGAAATAACTTCAAAGCCAAAGCTTTTTACCATTAATTTCATCTGAAAAAGATAATCAGGATCATCATCTACGATTAATATTTTTATTTTACCCATATTATTTTCAATTAGTAATTTTATTAATTATTAAAATATCGATTTATCTTTTTCTTGGAATAATAATTATAAATTCGGTACCTGTTTCGCCATTATTAATATCTGCATTAGATTTTACAGTAATTTGTCCATTATGCATTTTAACAATCCCATATGCAGTAGCTAATCCAAGACCTGTACCTTTACCAATGCCTTTTGTTGTATAAAATGGCTCGAATATTTTATCTAAATCTTCGTTTTTTATTCCACTTCCATCATCTTTAATTTTAAATATTACTTCGTCGGAATCATCTTCAATAAAAATTGATATGTTTCCACCATTCGGCATGGCATCAATTGCATTTTTTATTAAATTCGATACAACTTGTGTCATTTGTTCTTGATCGATAATAAGATTTGGATTTTTCAAATTTTCATCGCAAAGATTCATTATTATATTTTGGGGAACAACAACAGCATTAATGCTTTGTTTAATCATATCTTTAACATCTACTTCTGATGAATTAACTTGATTTTTACGAGCAAAATTCAACAAACCCCCAACAATTTTTTTACATCTATTTGTTTGTTCTACAATAAGTTTCAAATCATTAGATAATTGGGTGTCGTTTTCAGCTTCGTCTAACAATATGTTTGCATACATAATAACTACACCTAAAGGATTATTTAATTCGTGAGCTATACCTGCAGATAATTGTCCCATGCTTGCCATTTTTTCGGTTTGCCGAAGTACTTGTTGCATAGAAATCATCTTGTCGTTTGAGACTGCAAGTTCATGTACCGATTCATGTAATTTCTCTATAGTAAGTGGTAAGCACATTTCTATTTCGGCTAATCCTTTATACACAGCAATAGCATGTTCTTCGCAAGTATCGTAACCACAAGCTCCACAATTAAGCATATCTTTCGAAGATTTTTTCCCCATAGATTTGTATACCTTGTTCATATCTTCTTCCGATGGCATTTCTATTCTTTTGTCGTCTTCGAAAAATTCGTCAGGTAAAAGATTAATATCTTTATATTTCATGAAATCTTTTTTCCACATTTCTTTATCAAAAGAGCTTGCTTTATTTTTTACATAATTATTTACATAAATCATACGAGAATACTGTCTCTCGCTTGTTGTCATTCCTGCCCCATTTATGCAACCATCGCAAGCTAATATTTCTAAATGTTGAGTATTAATAGCACCTAATTCAAATTCTTTTAATGCTTCTTGAAAATTATTTTTCCCATCGGCAACAATAACATTACCTTCAAGAACATCGTCTTTTATTCCGGCAGTTTGCAACAATCCTCGACTTACCGGGAAAACAGCCCCTTTCCCTGCTATTGGCGGGTCAAACTCTTGTTGTATAATATTTTTTTCATTAATTCCTTTTTGCTCAAACATCTCGCGAAGTTCACTAAAAGTCAACATTTCTGTTACTTCATCAGATTCTGATTTTTTTGCAATACAAGGTCCAATAAAAACTACATTAATATTATTTCCGTATTTTTGTTTCATCACTCTAGTCATTGCTACCATTGGTGATACAACAGGAATCAGATTCTTAACCAAAATAGGATGATATTTTTTTATAAAGGAAACTACTGCCGGACAATCGGAAGATATATATCTTTTTTCTTTACTCTCGTCAATTAATTTTTTATATCTCGAAGCAACTAAATCGGCACCAAATGCCACTTCTGAAACAATATCGAAGCCAAGTTCTTTTATCATTCCGCCTAATAATTTATAATTACCATGAAATTCGGCAGGAAAACTAGGAGCTATAATAGCAATATTTGTTTTCGTTTCTTTTAATATCTCAAATACCCTGTCTTTAGTATTTAAAAACACTTTTGCCCCTTGACTGCATACTTTTGTACAATTTCCACATGCTATACATCTTTCGTTAATTATTTCGGCCTGTCCGTTGATTATTTTTATTGCTTTTGCAGGACATTCCCGCACACAAGTATAACAAACTCTACATCTATTTTTTAATGTATAAACTAAGTCTCGATTTTTATTTGATTCAAAATTATGCATCATTAAAATATTTTATTGCATTACATCTCTTTCTGAATAATAAGTATATAGCAGTTTTTTATAATTATGATTTTTATAAAAATGATTTTTATAAATATCATTCAGTTTTTCGTTATCGCCGGCTACATTAATCGTTTCTTTATTATCGATATCATATATTGTTTTACTTCTAGCTTTTATTTCTTTCTCGGTACAAGCAAGAGGTTGTCCTCCTCCGTTTATACAACCATCGGGACAAGTCAATATTTCTAAAAAATGAAACTCGCTTTTCTTATTACGGATATCATCTAAAATACTTTTAACATTTTTCAATCCGCTTACAGCTACAAATTCTAATTTTGTTTTATCGATAATTACACTTTGTTTCTTAACTAATTTATTAGTTCTAAGCTTAGCTAGTTTTGTTTTTACAATTTCTTTTCCGGTAGAATTCTTATAAACAGAACGAATAATACTCTCGCATAATCCTCCCGAAACAGACAACAACATAGATGCTGTGCTTCTATTATTAAAAGGTTCGTCGGCCATTTCAGGTTCTATATTATCCATACTTAGTCCGTACAATTGTATTAGTTTGGCCAATTCTCGTGTAGTAATAACTAAATCAATATCAGAAACCCCTTTATATGTCATTTCTTCGCGCGATGCTTCAAATTTTTTAGCCGTACATGGCATTATAGAAACAGAAAATATTTCTTCGGGATGTAAATTCTCTTTATCTGCAACACTTCTCTTTATAAGAGCTCCAAGTATTTGCTGAGGCGATTTTACTTTCGATACATACGGAATTAAATCGGGATACGATTGTTCCATATATTTAATCCATGCCGGACAGTTAGAACTAATTAATGGGGTTTCCCTTTTATTTTTTATTATATCATTTAATTCAAGTGCTTGTTCGTGAATTGCAATATCTGCTCCAAATGATGAATAAAATACTTTGTCGAACCCTATTTTTTTCAATATTGCATTTAAGTATTGAGAAATATCTTTACCCGATTTCAAACCTAATTCATCTGCTAAAGAAACTGATACAGAAGGAGAATACTGTGCTACTACTTTAATTTTCGGGTTATTTAATACCTCATTTAATAAATCGAAATTTGTTCTTTCGTATAATGCTCCGGTAGGACAAACCAATAAACATTGTCCACAAATAATGCAATTAGAAAAATTAATATCTTTGTCCATACTTGTGGCAATAGTTGTATTATTTCCTCTATTAATAATATCTAATGCAGAGACACCAATAATTTCGTTACAAACTCTCACACAGCGTTCACATAAAATACACTTAGCTGTATCTCTAATTATTCCAAGGCTAGAATAATCGAGTTTTGCATTTGCCTTTTTTCCTGTAATTTTTCTCTCCCTAATATTTAACTCATAGGCTAGTTTCTGTAGCTCGCAATTTTGATTTTTAATACAATAGAAACAATCGTCGGGATGATTCGAAAGCAATAATTCAACAATCATTTTTCGGGCTTTAATAACACGAGAAGAATGAGTTTTGATTTTCATCCACCCTTCAATAGGATATGAACACGAAGGTATTAATTCTTTTTTTCCTTCGATTTCGACAACACACATTCTACAAGCCCCTGTAGGAGTAAAGCCTTCCATATGACACAAAGTAGGTACTTTAATTCCATTTTTGGTTAAAGCTTCGAGAATAGTTTCTCCTTTTTTTGCTTTTATTACTTCGTTATTAACTTCTATATCGATATCCATATTATTTCTATATTGAATTTTACATACTCAAAATAGCATTAAACTTACAGCTTTTATAACATATTCCACACCCAATACAATTATCCTGAACAATAAAATGGGGAGCTTTTTGTGTTCCGATAATAGCCCCTGTTGGGCATTTTTTAGCACAAATAGTACAACCAATACATGCTTCTACATCAATTATAAAAGTTCTAAGTTCTTGACAAACTCCAGCCTTACATTCTCTATCGAAGATATGTTCTTCATATTCTTCTCTAAACCATTTTAATGAACTTAGAACCGGATTAGCAGCTCTTTTTCCTAAACCACACAAAGATGTTTCTTTAATTACCTCAGCTAAATTTTCTAATTGCATTACTCCCTTAAACCTGTATAAAGTTGTATGATTATCGTTATCGACAGGTTTTTTTGTAATATTTTCTAGAATCTCACTAATTCTTCTAGTTCCTTCTCTACAAGGTATACATTTTCCGCAACTCTGATTTTTTAAAAAATCTGCAAAATATTTTACTGTATCAATAACGCAAGTATCCTCATCAAGCACTATTATTCCGCCATCGAGATTTTCCCCAATATTTTCATTTTCAAAATCAATTATCTCATCGAGATGTTGTTCTGCAACAACTCTTCCGGTAGGTCCTCCAATATGTAAACCCTTAAATTTTTTCCCATTAAGAACTCCTCCTCCCACTCTGAAAATAATTTCGCGCAATTTTGTTCCAAATTCAACTTCAATAATGCCACAATTTTCAACTTTCCCGGCTAACGAAAATACTTTTGTTCCTTTACTACTATCAATACCAATGGCTCTATACCATTTGGGGCCTTTTTCAAATATCTTAGGAAGATTAATTAATGTTTCCGAATTATTAACAACTGTTGGTGCTCCAAACAAACCTTTCGTAGCAGGATATGGAGGTTTATTAATAGGCATTCCTCTTTCTCCTTCGAGAAATTTAATAAGGGCAGTTTCTTCTCCGCATACATAAGCCCCGGCACCTTTTCTTATAACAATATCAAAACTATTTCCGCTCTGAAAAACATCGTGTCCTAACAAACCATACTCTTTTGCAGAATTAATAGCTATTGTTAAACGCTCTATTGCCAATTTATTTTCCGTATCGACATAGATATATGCTTTTTTTGCTCCTATTCCATATAATGCTATTGCTATACCTTCAATTAATTTATGAGGATCGCTTTCCATTATAAACCGTTCTGAAAAAGCTCCGGGATCTCCTTCGCCGGCATTACAAATCAAGTATTTATTATTACTATCGGTATTTATTGCTATCTTCCATTTCTTCCCTGTTAAAAATCCCTCGCCCCCTCTTCCTTTCAATTTACTTTTTTCAATAATTTCAGCCACTTCATCGCGAGTATAATTATTCATTACCTTAACAAATGACTTATATCCACCATTAGCAATATATTCATCAATAGACTCGGGATTAATTTTTCCACAATTATTTAAAATAACTCTTTGTTGATTAGCAAAAAAAGCTATTTCATCGATAAATGTAATTCCTTCCCATGGTTCCAGTAAATCATTTCGAAATTGTCCAAATATATATTCTAAATTAATATGTTTACTGAAAACTCCTTCAAATACTGTTTGAAAATTTTCTAAATTAATATTCTGTAAAATCAAATTTGTTTTTCCCGGAAGTTGGATTCCTATCATAGGGTCTTTCGAACACAATCCAAGAGAACCCATTTTTATTAATTCATAATTTTTAGAATCCTTTTCTAAATATTCTTCAATAGCTAAAAATAATTCTTCGATTCCTCCAATTATACTACTACTTGTATATTCAACAGAAATAACAATATCATCAACCTTATCTCTTCTAAGAAATTGAAGTTTTTCTTTGTCTTCTTTTGTATATTCTTCTATATCTCTTAAAAGTATTCTTGAGATTAAAAATTCCTTATAATTTTCAATATCATTATTCATTTACTGTAGTCTCTTAAATTAATACAATATCTTTTGTTTAAATATTTTATTTTTTCATTACAACTAACTAATTATTTATATATGAATCTATAATTTCGTTAAAACTATCAAGAGTTAAATTAGTATAATACTTATCGTTAATCGACATAACAGGCCCCATACTGCAAGCTCCCATACATTCTGTAATTTCGAGACTAAATAGATTATTTTTTGCAGTCTCTTTATCTCTTATCTTTAGTTTTTTATATAATTCAGTAATTAATAATTTACTTTTATTAATATGACAAGTAGTCCCCTCACAAATTTTTATATGATATTTTCCTTTCGGAACAAATCGAAAATAGCTATAGAATGTAGCTAATCCGTAAATTTTACTAGTTGCAATTCCAATATATTCTCCAATCTTTTTAATTGCATCCTCCGATAAATAACCTTGTTGTTCTTGCACATCTTGTAATATAGGAACTAGATCATCTTTTTTAACAAATGGATACTTATTAAGTATTGAATTAATATCAAACATTGCTATGAATTTTACATAATTTACACAAAACAAATAACACAAATATAAAATATTTTTTGTTATTTTCTAAACATTGTTATTTTAATAACATTACAAAAATCTAAATATCAATATAATTACTCACTAATAGCTATAAAAATTATTACAATAGAAATAATTTAATTAATTTTGATATTTATTTTCTAATAAATACAGATAGAGTTAATTAAATATTGTTAAAATATTTCTGAATGGGAAATGAATCTATAACAAAAACAGAAATAGTAATTTGCTTAGGAAGTTCTTGTTTTTCGCGAGGAAATAAAGAAATTGTAAATATTATTAAAGCATATATTAAAGATAATCAATTAGAAGATAAAATTAATTTCCATGGTTGTCATTGTTTTAGTAAATGTAGCGAAGGACCGATTCTAAAAGTCAACGAAAAAATACATACTGAAATATCAACTCAAAATATTCTTAATATATTAAATACAATTTCATTTTAAATATTAATATATTAACTAACTTACAGAATATTTTTTTATAAATTTCTGTATAGCATCAATTTAAGTATCAAATAATCTTATCTATGTCGATAATAAAAATAAATACTGATAAATGCGATTTAAGTTACTCGTGTGTACGAGTTTGTTCGGTAAAAGCAATTGAAATTAAAACAAATACTAATTTCGCAAGAATAATCCCTGAACGATGCATTGGTTGTGGCGACTGCTTTTCTGTTTGTCCGAATAATGCAATAGAATATATAGATTCTAAAGAAATAACAAAAGAAATATTAAAATCGGCAAGTAAAACAGTTGCCATTGTTGACCCCAGTATTTCAGGAGAATTTTCTGATATTACTGATTATAGGAAATTTGTACAAATGATACGCGAATTAGGGTTTAACTATGTAAATGAAATTTCATTTGGAGCCGATATTATTTCGAAAAAATACAAAGATTTATTAAAAGAATTTAAAGGCAAATATTATATAACATCAGCTTGCCCGGTTGTTGTATCATATATTCAAAAATACAAACCCGAACTTATAAACAATCTAATTCCTTTAGTATCGCCTACGCTTGCAACTGCAATTATAGTACAAAAACTTTATGGAAAAGATATTAAAATAATTTCTATTGGTCCATGCATAGAGAATAAAAACGACGATAAATATATAAATAACAAAGATAAAAAAATTGATGCATCAATCACATTTACAGAATTACGCGAACTCTTTAACGAATATAATATTTCTGAAAGCAAATTAGAATATTCCGATTTTGATGCTCCTATTGGATATAAAGGCTCTCTTCTGCCTATTTCTAATGGAATTCTTCAGGCTAGCGAAATTAACGAAAATCTATTAGATGGGAATATCATTACATCGGAAGGGAAAAACAATATTAAAGATGTAACAAATCAATTTTATAAAAAAATTACTTTCATAAAAAAACATTTCAATCTATTTTTTTGTAAGGGATGTATTATGGGGCCGGGAATGTCGGCAAATGGAGAGAAATTTACCAGAAGCTCTATGGTTACTAAATATGCCCGAAAAAGATTGAAAAATTTTAACGAAAGTAAATGGCAAGAAGAAATTGACAAATATATAAATCTTGACTACTCAACAAGTTTTTTTAACGACGACCAAAGGATTGAATCTCCTCCTAATGAAAAAATTCAAGAAGTATTAAAAGTTATAGGAAAAACAAATTCTCAACGAGGATGTAACGCCTGCGGTTACAACACATGTAAAGAATTTGCAATTGCTGTATCGAAAGGTCTTGCAAAAACCGAAATGTGCTTAACATATGCTTTACAAAATAAACATGAATATATAGATGCTTTAAGTTTGACAAATACAAAACTTGCAAATACAAAAAAAGCACTCATTAAATCGGAACAAGAAGCAAGAAAAGAAAAAGAAATTGCCATAGAAGCATCCGAAACAGTAAATACTCTATTACAAAAACTACCTTCGGGTTTTGTAATTATAGATAATAAGCTAAAAATTATTCAATCGAATAAAAGCTTTGTTAAACTTCTTGGCGACGAAGCAGAAGCTATAAATGAAGTAATTCCCGGACTAGAAGGTGCCGATTTAAAAACTCTTCTTCCTTATAATATTTATACTCTTTTTAATAATGTAATATCGGAAAATAGCAATCTAAAAAATAAAGATGTTTATGTAAACAATAAACTCCTAAATCTATCGATATTTATTATTAATAAAAACAAAACTGCAGGAGCTGTATTCAGAGATATGTATTCGCCAGAAGTACGAAAAGAAGAAGTAATTAATCGTGTTACAGATGTAATAGATAAAAATCTGAAAATGGTACAAAAAATTGGTTTTATTCTTGGTGAAGAAGCATCGGAAACCGAACAAATGTTAAACTCGATTATTGAGTTTTACAAATCGGGAAATAATAAAAAGAAAATATAACATCTTAGCTATTATTAAAAATATAAATAATTAATATGACAAGTCCATTTTATATAGAAATCGACTACAAACAAAAAAATCATCACAACGAAAGAATCTGTGGAGATGTAGTTCTTATAAAAAAAGTAATCGACGAAAATAGGATTATTATTATTTTATCGGATGGGATGGGACATGGCGTTAAAGCCAATGTTTTAGCAACACTTACTTCTTCAATGGCCCTAAATTTCACAAAAGAACATAAAGACAATAATAAAATTGCTGAAATAATAACAAAAACATTACCTGTTTGCAGCCAACGAAAAATTAGCTATTCAACATTTACAATTATCGATATTGAAAAAAACGGAAAAACACATATTCTTGAATATGATAATCCTGAAACAATAATTATTAGAAATAATAAATTATTTGCTCCAGAATGGAAATCGATAATACTAAAAAAAGAAAATTGTAGTATTGAGTTGCGTAGTTGTAGTTTTTATTCCGAAAAGGAAGATAGAATAATCTTTGGCAGCGATGGTATTACTCAGTCCGGATTGGGAAGCGACAAGTATCCTTTTGGTTGGGGAATAGATAATTTCCGTAATTACATATTCGATTTATTAAAAAATAAACCCAATATATCTGCAAATAATCTTGCCAGCAAAATTATTAATATATCGTATAAAAATGATAACTACGAGGCAAAAGACGATATCAGTTGTGTATCTCTGTATTTCCGTAAACCTAGAAAGTTATTAATATGTACAGGACCTCCATATTTAAAAGAAAAAGATATAGAATTAGCCGAAAACGTAAGAAACTTCGATGGCAAAAAAATAATTTCCGGAGCAACGACCAGCGATATTATTGCTCGTGAGTTTAACAAAGATATTGAAGACACATTCGAATTTACCGATAAAGATTTACCTCCTGTATCGTATATGGAAGGAATTGATTTAATAACAGAAGGAATTCTTACCTTAAGTAAGGTAGCAAACATATTACAAGACTATGATTATAATTATGTTCCGGGGAAAGGAGCTGCCGATCAGATAATACGTTTAATAAATGAAAGCGATGAGATTCATTTTATTATTGGCACTCGAATAAATATTGCTCACCAAGACCCAAATCTTCCTATTGAATTAGAAATCCGACGGACAGTTGTTCGAAAAATAGCTGAAATCTTAGAAAAAAAATTATTGAAAGAAGTAAAAATGAAATTTATATAAGATAAATATATAAATCGAAAATAAACTTATTTTAAGTGAGAGCACGACTTTAAATTACTCTCTCATATCATTATTCTACAAGTTTAGATATTTTATTATATTGGTACTCTGCACCTTTAAATATAGTGAAAAACTTAATCGAAGTAATCTCATCTTTGCAAGTAAAAACCCCAACTAGTAAAGGTAATAAAAAAACATCCCAAAATATGGGATGTTTTAAAAATGTAAATATTCTATAAGAATAGCTTATTTATCTTCATATTCTTTAAGGATATCTTTTACTTTTTCGGGAGAAACTCTTCCATAAGTTTTATCACCAACCATTACAACAGGAGCTAAACCACATGCTCCAACACAACGCAAACAGCTAAGCGAGAATTTACCGTCTTCGGCTGTTTGTCCTACTTCTAAATTAAGTTGACGCTTAAACTCCTGAAGTACATTTTCAGCACCACGCACATAACAAGCTGTACCGGTACAAATAGAAATTGGGAATCTACCTTTTGGCAACATTGTAAAGAAAGAGTAAAATGTAACTACTCCATATACTTTAGCTACCGATACATTTTGGTTTTTAGCAACAACCTCCTGTATTTCGGCAGGAAGATATCCAAAATGCTCTTGTGTTTTATGTAGAACATTAATTAAATTTCCCGGTTTATTATCAAAAGACTTACAAATTTCTTCGATCTTTTGTACGTCTTTTTCTTTTAATTTTACTTTTATTCTAGACATATATATTATCTCCTATAATTAACTAATTTCAATTTTACTACTCTTATCGAAATATGATGTATGAAGTAAGTGATGAGATTTCTCACTCATTGGCTCACCCAAGAATTCCTCATAAAGCTTAATTATCTCAGTATTTTCATGAGATTTTCTAATTGGTTTATTAGCATCTTCTTCGTAAATTGCTTTTGCACGAGCTTTAAGTATGCTAGAATCGCCATGGTGCAATGGCTGTCCACCACCACCAATACAACCACCCGGACATGCCATTATTTCAATAGCATGGAATTTTGATTTTCCTCTTTGTATTTCTTCTAACAATTTACGAGCATTTCCTAAACCATGAGCAATACCAATATTAAGAGGGAAGCCATTGAAATCTATTGTAGCTTTTCTTATACCTTCAAAACCTCTAAGCTCTTTGAAATCTAATCGGCTTAATTTTTTACCGGTATGCAATTCGTAAGCTGTTCTTGTAGCAGCTTCAATAACACCACCTGTATTTCCGAATATTACGCCTGCTCCTGATGATTCTCCCATAACTTTATCGAAATTTTCTTCAGGAAGGTTCACAAAATCGATATTTGCTTCTTTAATTAAATGAGCTAATTCTCTGGTAGAAATAGAGTAATCGACATCAGGATTTCCATCAACTTTAAACTCATCGCGTTGAGCTTCGTATTTTTTTGCTAAACAAGGCATAATAGAAACCACTACCATATCTTTTCTTTTTACTTTAATCTTATCGGCAAAATATGTTTTAGCAATAGAACCAAACATTTGCTGAGGAGAACGTGCAGTAGAAGGGATGTCTTTCATATCGGGGAAATAATGCTCGAAGAAATTTACCCAAGCAGGACAACATGATGTTAAAATAGGTAATTTAACATTTTTATCGCCATTAAGGTGTTTTGTAAGTCTATCGAGTAATTCTGTACCTTCTTCCATAATAGTAAGGTCTGCAGCAAAATCAGTATCAAGCACATGATTAAATCCTAACTGACGAAGGGCGGCAACCATTTTACCTGTAACAAGTGTTCCGGGTTTCATGCCAAACTCTTCTCCTAATGCAGCTCTAACAGCAGGAGCTGTTTGTACAACTACAGTTTTTTCAGGATTAGAAAGAGCAGAAATGACATCTCTGGTATGATCTTTTTCTGTTAATGCACCGGTAGGACAAACTGCAACACACTGTCCACAATAAGTACAAGGAGAGTCTTCTAATTTCATTTCGAAAGCCGGGCCAACCGCTACATTAAAACCTCTATTGAAAGCATTTAAGGCTCCAACTGTTTGAAAATCGTTACATACAGTCTCGCATTTACGACACATAATACATTTATCTAAATCGCGAATTATCGATGGAGACATATCTTCTTTATATGTCGACATTTCGGCATATTCTTGACCCGGAATTTCTCTGATTCCTAATTTTATTGCCATATCCTGCAAATCGCAATTACCCGATTTTGCACATGATAAGCAATCTTTAGGATGATCGGAAAGAATAAATTCCATTACTGTTCTTCGAGCATTAATAACTCTCATGGTATGAGTTCGAATAACCATACCTTCTGCAACATCAGTAGAACACGAAGGGGCTAGATTTTTCCTTCCTTCTACCTCTACTACACAAATTCTACATCCACCCGGTTTATTTTCTATTCCAAGATCTTCTAGATTCATGTAACAAAGAATAGGAATATCTATCCCTAGTTGCTTTGCTGCTTTATATATTGTAGTACCCTTAGGAACTTCAATTTCCTTATTATCAATTGTTATTTTTACATTTTCCATTTTCCAACAATTTTATTTTATGATAATTGCATCAAATTTACATTTCTCTATACAAGCTCCACATTTAATACAAGTATTTACATCGATAAAATGAGGTTCTTTTCTTTCTCCACTAATTGCACCAACCGGACAAACACGAGCACAAGCAGTACAACCAACGCAATTCTCTGTAATAATCTCATATCTCATTAAATCTTTACAAACTCCGGCAGGACATTTTTTATCTACAATATGAGCAACATACTCATCGTAGAAATTATCTAATGTCGATAAAATTGGGTTTGGAGATGTTTGACCTAAACCACAAAGAGAAGTCTCTTTAATAACATTACACATATTCTTCAATCTATCAAGGTCTTCCATCACAGCTTTTCCTTGAGTAATTCTTTCAAGAAGTTCGTATAATCTCTTATTACCAATACGGCAAGGAGAACATTTTCCGCATGATTCTTCAACAGTAAATTCCAGATAGAATTTAGCTACAGAAACCATACAATCGTCTTCGTCCATAACAATCATTCCTCCGGAACCCATCATAGAACCTACAGAAATAAGATTATCAAAATCGATAGGAGTATCGAGATGTTTTTCTGTTAAGCATCCGCCCGATGGTCCACCTGTTTGCACAGCTTTAAATTTCTTTCCATCTTTAATACCTCCGCCAATTTCGAAAATCACTTCACGAAGAGTGGTACCCATAGGCACTTCTATCAGTCCAACATTATTAATCTTGCCGGCAAGAGCAAAAACTTTTGTTCCTTTAGATTTCTCTGTACCAATTTTATTAAACCAATTAGCTCCTTTATTAAGAATTACAGGGATATTAGCAAATGTTTCTACATTATTTACGTTAGTAGGTTTTCCTAAATAGCCAGATTCTGCCGGATATGGAGGTTTAATAGTAGGTTCTCCTCTTTCACCTTCCATTGAATGAATAAGAGCCGTTTCTTCACCACATACAAATGCACCGGCACCATATCTCATTTCTATATCGAAATTAAAATCAGTACCAAATATTTTTTCTCCTAACATTCCATATTCTCTGGCTTGCTCAAGAGCTATTTTAAGTCGTTTAATAGCAAGCGGATATTCAGCTCTGATATATATAAGTCCTTTGTCGGCACCCATAGAATAACCACAGATTGCCATTGCTTCTAATACAGCGTGTGGATCACCTTCTAGAATAGATCTGTCCATAAATGCACCAGGATCACCTTCATCGGCATTACACACAACATATTTTTGGTCGGCTTCGTTTTTCGATGCAAATTCCCATTTTAATCCTGTAGGAAATCCCCCTCCTCCACGACCACGAAGACCAGATAATTTTATTTCGTTTATTACATCCATTGGAGTCATCTCAGCTAATGCATTACCAAGAGCTAAATAACCCTCACGAGCAATATATTCTTCAATATTTTCCGGGTCGATAAAACCACAGTTACGCAAAGCAATTCTAATTTGCTTTTTGTAAAAACCCATTTCTTTTGAGTTTTCAACATGCTTTTTAGTATTTGTATCGACATAAAGCAAACGTTCTACTTTTCTACCTTTAATAATATGTTCTTCGATAATTTCTTTTGCATCTTCGGGTTTAACTTCAGTATAAAAAGTATTATCGGGCATTACCTTTACAATTGGTCCTTTTTCGCAAAATCCAAAGCAACCTGTTACAACAACCTGCACTTCGTCTTGAAGTCCTTTTGTTTCAAGTTCTTTATTAAGATTTTCAACAATCAAATCGCTTGAAGAAGCTTTACATCCTGTTCCTCCACATACAAGCAAATGCATTTTATATTTTGCCATATTCTTATTTGTTTTATAATTTACTTATCGATATTTTGATAATTCTCCGGAATAATTCCTTCAACAAGTTCTCCGTTTTTAATATATTTTTCGATTATCTCATCTGCTTTTTTCACATCAACATAACCAAAAACTATTGGGTTTTCGCCGGGTTTATGTACTTCTATAGTTGGTTCTGCAAAACAATACCCCATATCTCCAACTTGAGTAACAACAGCGTCGATATTTCTTTTTTCGAGAGCTTCTATTAAGAAATCCATTACTTCTTTTGCTCCTGAAGCAATACCACTTGTAGCCATACCAACCTTAATTTGCACATATGAATCAGGATGATCGGCTCTTTCTCTGATATTAACTTTCGATTGCAAATCTTCTTTCATTTTTTTTAGATCTGCTAAAGTTTTAATTTTTGCCATACCTATTTTTTTATTTAAAATTACTTTGTTTTTTATTAAATGTAAAGTCTTACATTTTAGTCTATTATCTTTATTTTTCTATTTCGCTAATATTTTCATTAATCATCTCTTTAAGATACTTTCTAATTGCGGGATTGCTAATTTCCATATCTCCAAGAACAGATTTTATTTCTTTTGTATTAAATGAATATTTAGATTCATTATAAATATGATTATAAGTAAATTCAATTTCCGGATTTGCTGCCGACAATAAAACTATTGTTCCGGCAATATCTCCAATTGGCTGTCTATCGATATTATTAAGTTCAAATTCTGCTTTTACTTCTGTTCCAAAATTTATCTCCGATTCGATTTTCAAATATCCTTTTGTTCTTTCGGCATGTTGCTTTAATAGCGCTAATCCCATTCCCACTTTCCTAGTTGTTCTTGTTGTTGAATACGGATCGGAAACTTTTTCAAGAAACTCTTTATCCATACCCTTACCATTATCAATTATTAATAGTTTTAAGATATTTTTTTCGATATTTTTTTCAACACTAATTTGAATACTATCGGCATCGGCACTGATAGAATTTTGAACAATATCTAATATATGTGATGATATATCTTTCATTTATTTAAAAT
Source organism: uncultured Bacteroidales bacterium (assembly GCA_964504155.1). Taxonomy (GTDB): domain Bacteria; phylum Bacteroidota; class Bacteroidia; order Bacteroidales; family UBA12077; genus CAZDCZ01. The sequence goes on from CAZDCZ010000001.1 coordinate 41,368, forward strand.
TACTTTTCTGTTGTTTTCGCATTTTAATGCCATTCTTATTTCTTGAAAAGATATTTCTTCTATCTCGAAAAGAGAATATACCTTAGCTATATCGTCGATATAATGGGCATCCGAGCTTTGAATAAATGTTTTTCCTTTTAAGTACATATTTCTCTCGATAAAATCGGAATATTTTACATTCTTCGAAATTTCAAGAGCATCAACTTCTAAATCGGGCGGTAAAAAGCCTAAGTTTGCCAATATAGAATTGTTTACTCTATCGATATGTGCCGGAATAAATAATCCTTGAAGTTGATGAACTTTTTTCTCTACTTCGGAAATACCAACATCCAATGCCGATATTAAAAGGTTTTCTTCTTGCTCAAGAATATTATCATATTTATCGACAAGGCACTGATACCCAAATCTATTTACATCATTTTTTATATCTGTTATATGAGCATCGATAAATTTTTGAAACTCAAATAACTGATTATCATTTTCAAAGAACGTTAAGCAATGGACTTCTTCTTTAGTTGTAATTTCGGCACCTTTAATAACAAACACACCAAATTCGTCTCCAACTTCTTTCAATACTGCACATTGCTTTGTGCTATTATGATCGGTAATTCCGATTATGTCAATTTTTTTTTCTTTAGCCCTTTTAATAATATTAACAGGGCTCATTTCTAAATCGCCGCAAGGCGAAAGAACAGTATGCGTATGTAAATCTGCTCTAAATAATTTCATTTTCTTTGAACAACTTATATAATTTGCCACTTATGTTAAAAGCTGTATCGTTTGAGCCTAACAATGGCAATCCTTCCATATTGCTTTGTTTAATTGTGTCGTCATCGGGTTTTACTCCATTAATAAGTATTACAGCGGCAAGATCTTTAAGCGATGCTATTGCCATTACGTTTTTATGCGTTTGCAATGTTATCCATACTTGCTTTTCTTTTGCTCTTCCCATTACATCGCTTAAAAGATCGGAAACATAACCCCCATGAATTTCATTATCTAATCCTTCTTGTCCGCTGTAAACACTTAACCCTAACCTATTTATTATATCTAACACTTTCATTTTCTTTGCTTTTAATTAACATTTATGGTTTAAATTATTTTCACCCCAAATATTTTTTAAAATATCGTATGATTTCTCGTTATCGATAATTCCATTTTTCTCAAAATTCTTTTGAATAAAAATACATTGATCGATAACAGCTCTATTTTGAACTATATCTTCGGCCAAAGCACGGCAATTTGGAGCACCACAAACACCACAATCAATATTTGGCAAGCACGACATAATCTCGCGTACACGTTTCATTTTATTTATAGCCACATCCATGTTTTCATCTAACTTCATCATCGATCGTGGTTTAATTTCTAATATCTTACTATTGTCGATTAAATATTTACTATTTTTAAATAAGCTTTCATTATCGGAATTATCGGTTAATTTTTCGGCTCTTCTTTTCAGTCTGTCAACAGTTAAAAATCTGTTTGCTGTAGATAATACTCCACCGGCACAACTTTCATCACACGAACGAAGTTCAATAAAATCGACATCTTTAATCTCGTTATCTTCTACTTTTTCGAGAAACTCAATAACATTATGAATACCATCAATAGCAAAACTTCTTCCTTTAATATTAGATGCCTCACCATTTGTTAAACTCCACATTATACCTTTGGAAGAAAGGTTTTTCGATACTAAATTCTCTTCTGCAAATACTTTTTCACTAGTCTTATTATTAGTTATACTACTAAGAACCTTATTATAAACGAAATCCATATTAATAACACCATTAATAACTGATATATCGTCTCCTACAGGACTTTTTATTGCTGCAATTTTTGCGGCGCAAGGAGTAACATAAAATATTCCTATTGCATCTTTATCTACACCTTCTTTTATTAACTTATCTTTATAGTAAAGAGCTGCCATATCTAAAGGAGAGCGTAAGTGAACAATATTATTTACTAATGATGGAAACTTAACTTGAATTAATCGAATAATTGCAGGACAAAAAGACGATAATAATGGTTTTTCGATATTTTTATCGTCTATTAAGTTATTAATTTCAGTATTTATTAAGTCGGCACAATGCTCAACTTCAAAGACATCGGTAAATCCTAATTCGAAAAGAGCTTTATATACATCATTAGATTTTGTTTCGTCGGGAAATTGTCCAAACAATACAGATGGCAATAGAGCTACTCTATTTTTATATTCGAATATTTTCTTAAAATCGTCTTGCTCAATAATTATTGCATTTACAGGACAAGCTTTAAAGCATTCGCCACAATCGACACATTTATGCTCAAACAATTCGGCTTTCCCATTACGAATACGTATTGCTTCTGTTGGACACACATTCATACACCGAGAACATCCAACACAAACATCTTTTTGTATCTTTAAAGCATGATGAAAGCTATTTTCCTGCATAAAAAACTACTTTAAATTAACTATTATTAATAATTCTGTACCAACTCCAACTTCACTTTTAATTTCGAATTTGCTTGAATTATTTTTTATATTTGCCAAACCCATTCCTGCACCAAAACCCATCTCACGTACTTCATCGCTAGCGGTAGAGTATCCATTCTCCATAGCCATTTCTATATCAGATATTCCAGGTCCTCTATCTTTTGCATTTATAATTATTTTATCAACATCAATATCGACAGAGATTTTTCCGGAAAATGCATGGGCAACAATATTTACTTCTGTTTCGTACAAAGCAACTACAACTTTTCTAATTATTTTTTGATTAGACATAAGTTGTTTAAGTACCTTTTTAATAGCACTTGATGCTGTACCTGCATTAGAAAAATCGCCACCTTGTATATTATACTCTAAGTGCATTTTATTAATATATAGGTTTAATCCCGTTTTTATAAAGTTCTCCAACAACCTTAAACACTGTACAAGAAGACTTTATTATAACAATATCGCAATCATCTGCTAATTTTACCATCTGTTCTGATACATTTTTATTTCTTGCTACAATAACGCAAGCTATATCAGACATCTCGGCTGTTCGTATTACTTGCATATTTGACAATCCAGTAATAAGAATTATATCGTCAGAATCAAGAGTTAAAACATCACTCATTAAATCTGAAGCAAAACCATTTTCTATAGTTTTGTTAAGAAATGCTTTTCCAGAAATAACTTTTCCATTTATTAAATGTACAATCTCTTCTATTCTCATTTCAATCTAATTGAATATATTGTTATCTAAATTCTATTTATAAATTTTCGACAAAGGTAATATCTTTTTGTTATTTTTTTAACAGTGTTATTGTAGTAACACTTAAATATAATCATTCTAAATAGGTACTTAGGACAAATTTTTAAATACATATATTTCTTGCTGATTTTCTGTTACTTACACAGTGCCAAATTTCGGAAGGACAATATGTTTATTTATCATATATCGTATAACATATAAATCAAGTTTTAGAATCAACAAAAAAACATTTTAGTAGAAAAAAGTAAATTTTTGTTTTTTTTATTAAAAACACATACTAACAAACAATTTATATCTTTTAAAATATAAAACCACACTTAGTTTTTGTGTCATAAGCTAGCTTAAATTACTATTGACAAATACAAAAAATAATTATAAATTGTTCTATTAATAAATAAATTATTTATTTTTAATTGTTTTAGAAATTAACAAGATAAATTATAAATCCATATCTCTACTTATTCTCTATCTAACTCATTACAGTAATTTATGACAAAAAACAATTTAAATAAAAACCAAGTTGAAAGTTTATCGAACAATAACTATAATTCTTCTATTTCTGAGCAAAAAAATATAGAATCTAAACTAGAAAAATATAAAGCAATATTCGACAACTCGGCAGAAGGAATTGCATATATCACAAACACAGGAAAGATTATAGATGTTAATAAAACATTTATAAATTGTACCGGCCTTTCTATTTTACATAAAGATATAATTGGGAAACATGTATTTTCTATTGCAAAGCAATTTATAGCAGCAAAAAACATTAACAATACTCTAAAAATTGTAAAACATTTGCTCTCAGGAAAAGACATTGATTCATTTGAGCTTATTACAAAAAATAAAAAAACACTTAGAATATCCCCCAGATTTATAGAAAAACAGGGAGGAATTGTAATAATAATCAGAGACATAACTGAGACAAAAAAAATAACTAAAGCACTCCATGAAAGCGAAGAACTCCATAAGAAAATAATACAAAATCAAGGTGAAGGAATGGGAATTGTTAACACAAACGAAATATTTATATATTCCAATCCTGCTGCTCATGAAATTTTTGGGGTGCCATTAGGCACACTAAATGGCAGAAATGTGTTTGAATTTTTAGATGAAAAAGGGAAAAAAAAGATACTTAACGAAACTAAAAAACGAATTTCCGGAAAAAGATCTACATATGAATTTAATATTATACGGCCTGATGGAGAAGAACGAACTATACTATTAACTGCTTCTCCACAAAGTAATAATAATGGGGAGATAGTAAGCACATTTGGTATATATAGAGATATTACTCAAAGAAGAAAAACAGAAATTGCTTTACAAAATAGTGAAAAAAGCTTACGTAAAGCACAACAACTCTCTAAAGTAGCTTCTTGGGAAATAGATTTGATTAATAAAAAATTCTCTTGCTCAGATGAATTTTATAATATATACGAAATAGAAAAACAAGAGATAAAAAGCAGCACTGAAATAATAAACAAATATGTTCATCCCGATGACAAAAAGTTTTTTAAATTATCGGAAAATCGTATCCCCAAAAACGAAGATTTAACTTCTATCGAGTTTCGAATTATTACTCCAAACAAAAATACAAAATGGATACACTCTTCTAATCCTGAAATAATATATAAAAATAAAAAAGCTGTTAAACTAATTGGCATAAACCAAGATATTACAGAAAGAAAAAATGCAGAATTAAAACTTTCGCAAAAAACTACAGAACTTACAGTTTTACTTGATTTAATACCTGCTTTTGTTTATTTTAAAGATTTTAATTTAAACTATATTTCGGTAAATAAAGCATTAGCTAAAATATCGAAATATTCAGAAAATGAAATACCCGGAAAAAACGACCTTGGTATTTGGGATAAAGAAACTGCAAAAAAATACAGAGATAACGATAAAAAAATACTTGATATCGGAAAACCAAAATATAACATAATAGAAAAAGTGCAAAGAAAAGATGGGACAACATTCTGGTCGTCTACTTCAAAAGTTCCTTATTATAATAATAAAAATATATTAAAAGGACTGATTGGTATTACTTGGGATATTTCGGAAATAAAAGGAAACGAAGAAAAATTAAAACAAGCAATTAAAGAAGCTAAAAATGCAAACAGATTAAAAAGTGATTTTCTTGCTAATATGAGTCACGAAATTCGTACTCCGATGAATGCTATATTAGGCTTCTCCGAAATTCTTAAGAGTAAACTCAGTAACTTTCCTGAATATTCGAGTTTTATTAACGGAATATATAATAATGGACAGAATCTTCTTCAATTAATAAATGACATTTTGGATTTATCGAAAATTGAAGCCAACAAACTGGAAATACAAAAAGGTACAGTTAATCTATCTAAAATTATTACAGAATTTAAGAATATTTTTTCTCTACAAATTAAAGAGAAAAAAATAAATTTCAATATTAATATCGACGAAGATCTTCCTGATGTATTACGACTTGATCAGACACGAATACGGCAAATTTTATTCAATTTAATTGGGAATGCTGTAAAATTTACCAACCAAGGAGAAATAAGAGTTTCGGTAAAATTTAGGAATAATTTAACATTAGAAAATAAAATTGATTTGTTTTTTGAAATAAAAGACACAGGAATTGGAATTCCAATTGATCAACAAAAAGAAATTTTCGAAGCATTTGTTCAACAAGATAGTCAAAGCACACGAAAATACAAAGGCACAGGACTTGGATTAACAATAACAAAACGCTTAGTTGAAATGATGGATGGAAACATTTCTGTTTCAAGCATCCCTAATGTAGGCTCGTCATTTAAAATATTTTTAAAAAACGTTGACATTCCAAATATTAATTTAAAAGGAGTAAACAATATTACAGAAAATGTAAATCGAAATATTATTTTCGACAAAGAGACTATTTTACTTGTAGAAGACTCAGAATCGAACAGACAAATAATAAAACTGTTTCTTTCGGCACACAATTTAAATGTTATTGAAGCAAGGAATGGAAAAATAGCTCTTGATATTGCAAGAAAAATAAAGCCTTCGCTAATACTAATGGACATACAAATGCCTGAAATGACAGGAGATATAAGCGCTAAACTTATTAAAGAAAATTCGGAATTAAAATCAATACCAATTATTGCATTAACAGCATATACAATAACAGATCAAATAAATAAATATAAAGATCTTTTCAACTACTACATTCTAAAACCGGTGTCGAAAAATAAATTAATAAGTGTATTAAGTAAATATTTACCCTATAAAACAACTATTAATAATCAGGAAAATTTAGAATCAATAAATTATCTTGCAGAAATAGAAAAAATACAAAATTTCGATTCTCAATTAATTTACGAAATTAAAAGTACGATAATTCCTGTATTTTTAATTGTGTCTAAAGGTATTTCAATTGATGAAATATTAAATTTCTCGAACCAGCTAATTAAATTAGGCAAAAAATATAATATTTCTCCATTATTAGATTATGCAAAAGATTTACAGGCTGCAACAAATGAATTTCGTTTTGGAGAAATTGAAACACTACTAAATTTATTTAGTAATATCTCGAATGTAATAATAGGGAAAAAATAAATAAAAACAAATAAAATTAACTAAATTGATAATATGAATGCTGAAGAAATACAATTATCTAAACCTAATGTATTAATTGTAGATGACACTGAAGAAAACTTGCGTCTATTAAGTAATCACTTATACAATAAAGGAATAAATGTGATTATAGCAAAAGATGGTAAAACGGCTCTAGAAATAGTTAACACTAAACCTCCGGATTTAATATTGCTAGATATTATGATGCCGGGAATTAATGGATTCAAAGTATGTCAAGAACTTAAAAAAAACACAAAAACTAAAAATATTCCCATAATATTTCTTACAGCTAAAACCGAAATTAACGATATTGTTAAAGGTTTTACTATTGGGGCAGTTGATTATATTACAAAGCCTTTTAATTCTACCGAACTATTATCAAGAGTATTTACTCATATAGAACTTAAAAAATCGAAAGATATAATAAAAATACATAGTGGACATGTGGAAGAGTTGAATGCAATACTAAATAAAAAAAATAAACAACTATACAAGCAAAACGAAGAACTAAAAACATTAAACATAACAAAAGATAAATTATTTTCGATAATTGCACACGACCTTAAAACTCCGTTCAATCAGCTTATTGAAATATCGGAATTAACCCTTATGGATATCGATAATTTAAGCTTATACGATTTAAAAGAAAATATAAGGCAAATACATTTGGCGTCGCTAAATGGCGAAAACCTTTTACAAAACTTATTAGATTGGGCGAAACATAAATTAGGTTCAATTAAATTCAATCCTCAAAAAATTATATTGTCGAAAGTTATTAATACTACATTTATTTATCTTAAAGATTTAGCAAACGAAAAAAACATTACACTTGTCTCAAATATAAAAGAAGATATTACTGTTACCGCCGAAGATGAAATGCTAAATATAATTATTCGCAACCTTATTTCTAATGCAATAAAATTTACAAATACAGGTGGAAGAGTTGAAATAAGCAATAAAGCAAACAACAATTATCAAATAATTACAATAGAAGATAATGGCATAGGTATTACACCTGAAGATTTAACAAAACTATTCAGAATGGATGAAAATTACTCAATTGAGGGTACAGCTCAAGAAAAAGGAACCGGAATAGGATTAATAATATGTAAAGAATTTATTAAGAAACATGAAGGGAAAATATGGGTAGAAAGTAAATTAGGAGAAGGCAGTAAATTTAAATTTTCGATACCAATATAATGACTGTTAATATTTCATTATTAAAAACACATTATTTAATTAACTTTATGCAAATCAATAAGTTATAAAAAAAAGGATAGCAAATACTATCCTTTTTAATTTTCGAATACTCAATTTTCTAGTATGATTTTCTCTTTGTATAGTGAGTATGTAATAACTCGTGAGATTTATGACCAAGAGGCTCGCCCAAGAAATTTTTATAAATTTCTTTAATCTCAGGATTTTCGTGAGATTTACGAATTGGGAGTCCTTCGTCTTCGGCATAAATAGCATCTGCCCGTTTCTGACGAATTTCAGGAGTTGTAGGTATTGGTTGACCTCCGCCACCAAGACAACCACCGGGACATGCCATAATCTCGATAAAGTGCCAATTTCCTTCTCCCGATTTAACGGCATCCATAACTTTTTTAGCATTTGTTAAACCATGAGCCACAACAGTTTTTAGTTCAACGCCATCAAGAAATTTCCAAGCATCAACAGGATTTTCAATAAGAATTGAAGCTTCCCTTACGCCTTCCATTCCACGTACAGGAGTTATATTAAGATTATCGAATGGGACTTCTCGTTCGGTAACAATTTCGTATGCAGTACGCAAAGCTGCTTCCATAACTCCACCTGTAGCACCAAATATAACTCCTGCACCCGAAGAATTACCCATTAAGCTATCGAACTTACTATCGGACAATGAAAGAAAATCGACCCCTGTTTGCTTAATCATAACAGCTAATTCGCGAGTGGTTAATACAAAATCGACATCTTTATATCCACTATCGCGCATTTCGGGTCGATCTGCCTCGTACTTCTTAGCAGTACATGGCATAATAGAAACAGATACTATCTTTGTAGGATCAAGTTTTTTCTTCTGGGCATAATATGTTTTAGCAAGAGCACCAAACATTTGTTGAGGAGACTTACAGGTAGAAACATTTTCTAAATAGTCGGGATAATTATGTTCAATAAATTTAATCCAACCCGGAGAGCAAGATGTAGTCATTGGAAGTTTTATGCTACTATCTTTATCAACCAATGCTTTTTTAAGACGAGTTAATAATTCAGTACCTTCTTCCATAATAGTTAGGTCGGCAGTAAAATCAGTATCAAGAACTGAATCGAAGCCAATTTTTCTAAGAGCAGTAACCATCTTACCTGTAACTCTATTTCCTACATCGAAGCCTAAATCTTCGCCTAAAGCAACACGAACAGCAGGAGCTGTTTGAACAATAACATGAGTATCTTCATCGTAAATTGCGTCCCAAACTTGGTCGATATAACTTTTCTCAACTAATGCACCGGTAGGACAGCGATTCACACACTGACCACAACTTGTACAAATAACTTCAATCATTGGATTATCGAAGAAAGTAGAAATTTTCATTTTATCGCCTTTATGAGCAACGCCTAAAGCACTAACATGTTGTAATTCGGTACAGGTTCTAACACATCTCTGACAACGGATACATTTACTATCGTCTTTGATTATAGCTGGAGAAAATCTATCAATAGTATAGTTTTTATCTTCAACAAGATCTAAGAATAAATGTTCACCTTTTATCATATCAATTGAGAGATCCTGCAATTCGCAATTCCCATTTTTGTAACATTTAGTACAATCGGCATTATGTTCAGAAAGCAACAATTCAATTATATGTCGTCTCGAATTTCTTACTTTAAGACTATTTGTTAATATCTCCATATTGCTAGTAGCAGGAGTAGCACATGACGCAACAAGGTTCTTAACACCTTTTTGCTCAACAACACAAACTCTACAATTACCTGCAACACATAAATCTTCGTGATAACAAAGAGTAGGAATCTTTATATTTAATTTCTTAGCTGCATCTAAGATAGTGCTTCCTTTTTCTACACTAACTTCAATACCGTCTATTTTTAATTTAACTGTATCAGACATATTATAATTTTTTAAATTTTATATACTTATTTATTAGTAAATCATTTCTTCTTTAAAGTTTTCAACTATTGAAGAAAATGAATTAGCAACAGACTGTCCTAAACCACATTTAGCAGTAATTTTCATAGTATCTGTTAACTTTATTAATGTATTAAGATAAGTAGATGGTTTTTCTCCTCTTTTAACAGCTTCGAGACCTTTTCTTAATTGTTGAGTTCCAACTCTGCAAGGAGTACATTGTCCACAAGATTCTTCTTCGAAGAACTCTACATAATTTTTAAGCACATTATACATAGATCTAGAACTATTAAAAAGCATCATAGATCCACCGGTAGGCACACCTTCGAATCCAATAATAGTATCTTTAAATTTCTTTCGAGGAACACAGAATCCTGAAGCACCACCAACCTGAACAGCTTTAGTATCTCCATCGCCAAATTCGTCAACAAAATCGGAAAGAGTCATCCCAAGTTCGAGTTCATAAATACCAGCTATAGGAGTATCTCCCGAAACAGAAAATAATTTAGAACCTCTTGAATCATCGGTACCCAATTTTTTAAATTTCTCAGCTCCAATATTATTAATCATAAATGCATAAACAAGAGTTTCTACATTATTAATAACAGTAGGCTTATTTCTAAATCCTGCAACAGTTGGATATGGAGGTTTATTTCTTGGTTCTCCTCGTTTTCCTTCCATTGATTCGAATAGTGCGCTTTCTTCACCACAAATATAAGCTCCGCACCCCATCAATAAATGAATTTCGAAATCGTTTCCAAGCTGTTTAATAAGTATATTAAATTTATCTATTTCATTCTGCAAGTCTTTTTTTAGAAATTCATATTCGCCACGTAAATAAATATAACCATATTTAGCGCCTATTACTTTAGCACAAATAGCCATTCCTCCGAAAACCTTTTGAGGCACTCGAGTAAGAATTTCTCTATCTTTAAAAGTTCCGGGTTCGCCTTCATCGGCATTACATACTATATATTTTTCTTTGGGTTTTTCTAATCCGGTATATTTCCATTTTAAGCCGGTAGGGAAACCAGCTCCTCCTCGACCTTTTAGTCCGGATTCAAGAATTTTTTCTAATATTTTTTCATTTGACAATTTTAATGTTTTAGAAAGAACATCTTTACAAGAACAATCTTCACTAAAAATCAGGTCAACTCTTTTAAGTCGTTTATTTGACATAATAATAATCTTTAATATGTTAATTATTTATTCTTCATATAATCTCTAATAATCTCAGCAACTTTCTCGGGAGTAAGTTCTGTATATGCTTCATCGTTAATTAGCATAGCCGGACCTTTATGGCACCACCCCAAACAGTTTGTTTCTAACAAAGAGAACTTTTTATCTTTTGTTGTTTCTCCGATTTTAATTTTTAACAAATCTTCAAGAGTTTCAATAATCTGTTTTTTTCCTTTCATATCGCAAGTAATAGTTTTACAGATACGAATTACAAATTTCCCACGAGGTTCTGTATCTAGAAAAGAATAAAATGTAGCAGTTCCATATACTAAAGCTGCCGACATATCAAGTTCTCTAGCGACTTCTACCATAGCATCTTCAGAAAGATATCTTTTTTCTTTGATGATGCCTTGCAAAATAGGAAGCAAACTTTCTCTTGTTGTTCCATGTTCTCCTGCTAATTCTTTTACTAAGTCTTTAATTTCTGGCATTGTCTTTCAATTTTAAGATTTATTTGTTATTTTTTTCACACTGTTATTTCCGTAACAGTGCTTTTTGTCATAATTACTTAACTCACAGCTATAAATATCTTATATATAAAATCAAAATACAATGATAAAAATCATAAATAACAAAAGGAGTATGGGTACACACAACTCAACAAATAAACTTAAACAACTATTTTACAGGATCTTAAGCTAAATTTTCCATATTTATAACTATTATAAATTAAATTCTGTAAAAACCAGCATAGAAAGAGTATCAATTTTGTTTATTTTTTCAAATAAAAATTTACATTTTGCACGAAAAAATGGGTAAAGCTTTATGCTTTACCCATTTCATACAAATATTATTTTACTATTTTATCAGTGTCATTTCATCGATTAAATGACTAGCTCCTGCAAATTTATCAATTAAAAACAAGGCATATCTAATATCTAATGTAATATTTCTGCACATTTCGGGATCGTACATAATATCACTCATTGTGCCTTCCCAATTTCTATCGAAATTCACACCAATTAATTGTCCTTCGGCATTTAAGACCGGACTTCCTGAGTTTCCTCCGGATGTGTGATTTGATGCAATAAAACATACATGCATTTCTCCGTCCTCTCCATACTCTCCATAGTCTTTTGTGTTATAAAGTTCTTTCAATCTTTCAGGCACATTGTAATCGTATATTTCAGGATTATCTTTATTTATAACTCCTTCTAGAGTAGTATAATAGTTATAATCAACTGCATCTTTCGGAACAAATCCATCTACTTTACCATAAGCAACCCGCATCGTAAAATTTGCATCGGGGTAAAACAATTTATCTTCTTGCATTTTGCGTAATCCTCGAACATAAATGCGATATAAACTATCGAGTTTATCATTTAAAATATAATATTTAGGTTTCACATTATTTTTATATACATTATAAAACTCTTTATATAATATATAAGCAGGGTCGTTTAAAATTAAACTAGTATCTTCGATGGTATATGTTCTTAACAAATTATTAATTTTTGAAGAGTCGGCGAAAATAGAATTATAAAAAACATTTTCGACATACGAAGAGTAATCTCCACCATACTTATTATTAATAACATTTATTAATTCTGGAAAATATTTTTCATTTACATTCTCTGAATATTTAGGTAACAATTTTACACAAATATCTTTGTCGATATTTCTTTCATAATCTTTATAGAAAGCTTCAGAATATTTTAATAAAGAATTCGTTTTATTAGAAATATCTGTTTCTTTATCTTTATTAGAATACTTTAATAAACCTCCGGTAGATGCGGCAAATTTAACAATCTCAACAGGATAAACCACTTCTAAAAAATAATCTCTTGCAACAACAAATTCATTAATGTCTTTATACACATTTTTAAATTCATCGATAATATTCCCATATTCGCTTTGTCTATTTTTATTTTGTGATACCCACAATGAAAAATCATTTTCAAGATTTTCCTTTTTTTCTATTGCATTCAATCTTTTTAACCCCCTATTTTCTCCTTGCCAACGCTTCCAAGAATTACTGGTATAAGCATATTTCGCAGAATATTTAATTCTGGTGCTTATATTTTTCTGCATATATTCGTTCATTATTTTCAAACGAATATCGCGTAAAGCCTTTCTATTAGGGTTCTGCACCTCGGTAATTTGTCTAACTCCATCAGATGTTAAAAATTGTTCAGTACTTCCAGGATAACCCATTACCATGGTAAAATCGTTCTTTTTAACACCTTTTAATGATATTGGCAAATATTTTTTTGGTTTATAAGGGACATTATTTGGAGAATACTCTGCCGGTTTATTATCTTTATTGGCATATATCCTAAAAATTGAGAAATCTCCGGTATGACGTGGCCACATCCAATTATCTGTATCTCCTCCAAATTTTCCTATAGCCGAAGGAGGTGCCCCTACTAATCGTATATCTTTATACACCTCATAAACAAACATATAATATTCGTTTCCATAATAAAATGGTTTAGTTACTGCATCATAGTGAGTTCCTTCAAGTTCTGTTTTCTCAATTTTGTCAATATTTTTCTGTATTAACGAATATCTTGCATCTTCAGACATATTATTTTCAACATTCTTCAGAACATCTTTAGTTACATCTTTAATTCTTACAAGAAAGGTTACTGTTAATTCTCTATTAACTAATTCTTCTGATTTATTCATTGCCCAATAACCATTAGTAAGGTAATCGTGCTCGACCGAACTATGCGATTGTATAGCTCCGTACCCACAATGATGATTTGTTATTAATAGTCCTTGGTCGGAAATTAACTCTCCGGTACATCCTCTACCAAATATCATTACAGCATCTTTCAAACTAGCTTTATTAATGCTATAAATATCTTCGGCTGTTAACTTAAACCCTTCTTTTTGCATATCTTTAATATTATACTTCTGCAATAATAAAGGAATCCACATTCCTTCATCTGCTTTAACATTTTGTAATACCAAACTGCAAAATATACAACTTAAAATAATTACTTTTTTCATTATCAATAATTTAGTTCTTATTTATATTTAATATTTTAGCATTAAATAATATTCACTTATTTATTACTTAATAAATTCATTAAGCTTGCTATAAAGTTTTTGAACCGGAAGTCCCATTACATTAAAAAAGGAGCCATCTATTTTTTCAACTCCAATATATCCAATCCATTCTTGTATTCCGTATGCTCCAGCCTTATCGAATGGTTCATATTTATCGATATAATATCCAATTTCTCTATCGCTTAATTTCGTAAACTGAACCTCGGTTTTTGAATAAAATAATATTTTTTTCGACTTACTTTTTAAACATACTCCCGTATATACTTGATGAATATTTCCTGACAATTTTCTTAATGTATCAAAGGCATCTTTTTCGTTCTTTGGTTTTTTTAATACCTTATCATCAAACCACACAATTGTATCGGCAGCAATTAAAATGGTATTATCATCAATCTCGCCTTGAAACTTGCCAGCTTTCTTTTCGGCCAAGAACAATGGAATTTTTTCACGTTTAAGATAATCGGGATAAGATTCTTCCTCGCAATAAAGATTATAAATATCAAACTCAATTCCGAGTTCTTTTAAAAGATATTGTCTTCGGGGCGATTGTGATGTCAAAATAATTTTATATTTTTTTAAATCTTTAAAAAACATTTCTATACAAATGAATGAATTATTATAAAATTGGCAAGAACAGAATATAATATCCCACTTAACATTATACCCTTTGTAAGATTACTTAAAAAATGATAATCGCTTTTCTTCTCGGCACGAAATAATTTATATAATAAAATTATCAATGGAAAAATTAGAAAAATGGTAAAGTAAATAATAGAAAGTGTATCGTTTAAAAATACTAATAATATATATAATAACGATATTATAGTAAATAAGCCTAGAATGAAAATAATAATTTTTGATTTTTTTACACCGACAATAATAGGAAGAGTTTTGCTTCCAAAAGCACAATCACCTTCAAAATCTTCAATATCTTTTATTATTTCTCGAATTAATGTTGTTAAGAAAGCAAAAAATCCAAAAACACATACCCAGTAAAACAAATAACTAAAATCTATTCTATAACTAATTAATATTTCGCTATAAGCAGTATTTAACAATGGCATTTCGAAAACAATAACTAAAATAGGAACTAAAGCTGTAAGAATTGCTACAACAATATTTCCGATTAATAATTGTCGTTTATAAGTTGTTGAATAAAACCATAAAATTCCGGGAATAAATATAAATAGTAAACTCAAATAAATCTCTCCTATTATATATGATAAATAAATTCCTAATGAAATTCCAATAAGGTTAAGTATAACATGCAACAGAATTGCCATTCGTCTGTTAATCTTCGTTCCAACTAATATATTATCAGGGCGATTAACTTTGTCGGTTTTAGTATCGAAATAATCGTTTATTACATAACCGGCAGCCGTAATTAAAACAGTAGCAATAACTAATAGCATAAAATTAAAATTACTAAGCTGCAACTCCATATTGTTTACCCTCAGCATGGGTTTAATAATACAATACCGAATAAGATACTGTGTAAGAATAACTATTAATAGATTTTTGTATCTTACTAAACGTAATAAATTAATCATGATTTAAGTTTAAAATAATTAATACTCATTTTCTATCCAATTTCCTTGTAATCTCAATACTTGTTCTATTACATCTCTCACACAACCACCACCTCCATTATATGTTGATATATATTTTGATATTGATTTTATTTCTTCAACAGCATCCCCAGGACATGTTGGAAGACCGACAATTTTCATAACCTCGATATCAGGAATATCATCACCCATGTACAATATATCTTCGGGTTTTAATTCGTATTTAAAATAGAAATCTTCAAAATCGTCTAATTTATCCATCGAATTTAAGTAAATATCTGTTACTCCTAATTTTTTAAATCTCTCACGCACTGTTTCAGAGTTTCCTCCACTAATAATAGCTATAGGATATCCTTTTTTTATTGCATATTGAACTATATATCCATCTTTAATATTTACAGCTCTAACATACTCTCCATCTGGACTTAAATATAATTTTCCATCAGTAAAAACACCATCAACATCAAAAACAAAAGCTTTTATCTTTTGTAAATCTTCTTTAAAATTTGCCATACTAAAAGTACATTTTTAATTATTTATTTATCTCTTTAATATTCTCGCTAACAAATCTATAAATTTTTTGTAATTCTTTATAATTATTTAACATTTCCAGGTGCTTTTTAATAATTATATTATCGTTTCTTAAAGCCGGTCCTGTTTGCATCTCGTTTGGAGTATTATCCATAACTTTCATTGCTGTTTCTTTAATTAATGGTTTTAAAATATCATACGATATTCCTTCGTCGGATAATAAATTTGAAGAAATATGATACATATGATTAACGAAATTATTTGCAAATACAGCTGCTAAATGGATTTTTTTTCTTTGATTAGAATTTATGATTGATACATTTTTACATATTTTTTCTGCAAATTGTAATAAAAGATTCTGATTTGAATTATTATTAGCTTCAATACATATTGGAATATCGCTAAAATCTATTTCTCTTGCTTTACTAAATGTTTGAACAGGATAAAATACTCCATAATTTATTATGTAGGGTTCAAAAATATTCATATCAACACTTCCCGCTGTATGGACAAGCAATGAATTACCAAAATTTATTTTACTTATTACATTAATAATATCATCGTCGTGTACTGCAATAATTATTAAATCGACTGACAAATCGATTTTTTGAAAATCGTCTATTCCTTCAGCATTAATTTCATTTGCTAATTCTTCAGCGGTATTTCTTGTTCGGCTAATTATTTGTATAATATTATAACCGGCATTATTAATTGCTTTAGCAATATGATAAGCAACATTTCCTGCACCAATAATAGATATTCCATTTTTAAACATAATTATCTCTATTATAATATTAGTTAGTAAAGTTACTTGAATTTGTTTAAATCGTCAAACTAAAATTTATTCAAATAATCACTTACATGAGAGCTTCTACATTCGAGCGTTAAATATTAAAAACGATTTCTATCGCATAAACAACAAATTGTGTATTTTAAATTATTTATTAATCTCAAATTTAGGAATTACTTAATCTTAGAAAATTTATGAACTTTAAGCTCAAGCGCGGCATAATTTTCCGGAATAAGGTAAGTTCGATATAAAATAATATAGTTTAAATAAACAAAAAGTCCGAATTAAATAATTAATTCGGACTAGATATAAACATTCAGAAATATTAGTATTTGAATTTTCCTAAATCTTTCTGCTCAAAATTTTCAATATAATTTATCTTTTCAATATTTTCGGCTTGCGCCTTTTTAATAAATATTTCAGCAGAATCTATATATTCTTCATTTCTAGATGCATCATTAATCAATAGGTATCCCATAATAATATTACCTACTAATTCAACTAATCTGCGAGCATGAAAATCGATATATTCTTTATCGTTAATTTCAAGAATATTGTCAGTAATTTTTTCATATTCATCAGTCATCTCAATCAAAGTTCTCTTTAAATAATCGAGTTCGGGAAGTATCGGTATTGTTTCATACTCTCTTATTTGACTAAGATATGTTTTTGTTGTAACACCGCGAATTGCTGCTACAACCTGTAGTTGTGATGTTCCCTCATAAATAGAAGTAATTCTAGCATCTCTATATATTCGTTCTATTGGGAAATCTTTCATAAATCCTGCTCCACCATGAATTTGCAGCGAATCGTAGGCTATCTGGTTAGAATATTCACTAGCAAACAACTTTAATAAAGGAGTAAAAACATCAGCTAAACGTTGATATTTTTTCATCTCATTTCGTTCTTCAGGATTTAGTTTTCTTTCGCTTGCAATATGCGAATACACTTTATAAACATCAACAAAACGACAGGTTTCGTATAATAAAGAACGTTGAGCCTTAACTTTTGCATTCATATTCGAAAGCATTTCGTAAACAGCAGGGAATTCAATAATTGGTTTTCCAAACTGAATTCGTTCTTTAGCATATTTTAATCCTTCGCGATAAGCAGCCTCAGAAATACCAACAGACTGAGCTCCAACACCTAAACGGGCAGAATTCATAAGAGACATTACGTATTTTATTAAGCCCATTTTTCTACTACCTATTAATTTAGCAGGAGCATCTTTAAATACTAACTCACATGTTGGCGATCCTATGATACCTAGTTTATGTTCTATTCTTCTAACACTTAATCCTTGGTCTTTTTTCTCGTAAACAAACAAAGATAGTCCACGTCCATCATTAGTTCCTTCTTCCGAACGAGCCAATACTAAAGAAATATCGGCATCCCCATTTGTAATAAATCTTTTAACACCATTAAGCAACCATGTTCCTTTTTCTTCGTTGTAAGTTGCTTTTAATTGAACAGCTTGCAAATCGCTACCGGCATCTGGTTCTGTAAGATCCATTGCTGCAGTAACTCCTTTATTAAATTGAGGAAGTAATTCTTCTTTTATTTCATCTGAGGCAAACTCATGAATTGTTTCAGCGCAATCTTGCAAGCCCCAAATATTTGCAAATCCGCCATCGGCCCTCGAGACTAATTCTTCTGCAATAACATAAGGAACCATAGAAAAGTTCAAACCTCCATATTTTCGAGGTAAAGACATCCCAATTAATCCGGCTTTTGCTAATACATCAAGATTCTCTTGAGTTCCTCTAGCATATTGCACTCTATTATTAACTACTTTAGGGCCTTCTGCATCAACAGATTCTGCATTCACATCTATTGTATTTCCACAAATATCTCCGACAATTTCTAATACTTTATCGTAACTATCAATAGCGTCTTCATAATCTAAAGGGGCATAATCAAAGTTTTCTTTATCGGCAAAATCTCTCTCTTTAAGAGAAATGATTTTTTTCATCAAAGGATGATTCAAATGAAACTTCAAATCCTTATTATCTGTATAAAAATTTGCCATTATAATAAATTTTAATTTTAATTCTTATTAATTGTATCTTATATATTAAATACTATTTAGAATTTTTCTTGTAGTATTTTATCATTTTAGGAATAACTTCTAAAATATCTCCATTTATATTGTAATCAGCAAGTTTATTTATTGGAGCATCTTTATCTGTATTAATAGAAATTACCATTGCCGATTCTTCCATACCTGCACTATGTTGTATCTGACCGGATATTCCACATGCAATATATAACTTTGGTCTTACAGTTACTCCTGTTTGTCCAACTTGTCTCTCGTGTTCCACATAACCGGCATCTACAGCAGCTCTTGAAGCTCCAACTTCTCCACCAATAGCATCTGCCAATTCGTACAACAATTTAAAATTCTCTTTCGAGCCTACTCCATAACCTCCTGAGACAATAATATTAGCATTCTTAATATTTACTTTACTTTTTTCAATATGTCTTTCTATTATGCTAACAATAAAATCGCTATCATTAAGGATTTTTTTCGTTTTAATTTTTTTTATTTCGCCTTTATAATTTTCATCAACTATTTCCTTTTTCATCACACCTTCGCGAACCGTGGCAAGCTGAGGTCGTGTTTCAGGATTTACAATTGTAGCAATAATATTTCCACCAAATGCGGGTCGTATCTGATAAAGAATATTTTTATATTCTTTATTTACTTTCTTATCTAAATGATCTCCGATTTCAAGACTAGTACAATCTGCCGTTAGTCCACATTTTAATGATGATGCAATACGAGGAGCCAAATCACGTCCTACAAATGAAGCACCAAATAAAGCTATTTGAGGTTTTTCTTGCTCAAAGATATTTTTCACAATCGAAAAATGAGGTAGAGTTAAATATACACTTAAACGATCGTCGTCGCCTAAATGTACTACATCAACACCATAAGCAAAAATTTGTTTCTCTATACCTTTTAAATTATAACCAATTAAAATAGCTTCTAACTTACAATTAAGCTTATCAGCTAATGAACGGCCTTTTGTCAACAATTCAAGACTTACATCTGCAACAATACCGTCTTCTATTTCGCAATAAACAAATACGTTATTCATTATTTAATTATTTTTAATAATACTAATTAAATTTAACTAAGAAAATTATCCAATAGTATGGTTCTCAATTAATTCTCTCATTAAATTATCGATATCCTTATCTTCATCAGAAAACATTTTTGATTCTTTTGCTGTAAAAACAACATTTTCTATTTTCTTAACTTTTGTAGGAGATCCGGATAATCCTAAGGCTTCAACATCTGCATTAATATCATCTACACTCCACTCGTTAATAAATAAATACGGACGTTTTTTTTGCAATTGCAAATAATCTTCAGCTGTTTCCTGAACTTCAGAAGTTGTTCTAGCATGCTTAAATTTCATAAGAAATTTAGCATTTCTCGATCGGCATTCAGGTGCTGAACTATGTACTGTAATTAAAGCAGGCAGCGTTGATTTAACAACTTCAACTCCTCTTTCTAATCTTCTTTTAACAGATATAGTTTTTTCATCGGCATCGATAATCTCTTCAGCATATGTTATTTGAGGAAAGTCTAACTTTTCGGCAATTTGAGGTCCCACTTGAGCTGTATCACCATCAATAGCTTGACGTCCGGCAAAAACAATATCACAATTTAGTTTTTTAACTGCTAAAGATAAAGCATATGATGTTGCAAGGGTATCTGATCCTGCGAATTTTCTATCGGTTAATAAATATCCATTATCTGCACCTCGATACATTGCTTCTCGAATAATTTCTGATGCTCTTCCAGGTCCCATTGTTAAAATAGTAATTGTAGAACCTTTATATCTATCTTTTAATCGTAATGCTTGTTCCAACGCATTCAAATCTTCCGGATTAAATATGGCTGATAATGCACCACGATTAACTGTTCCGTCAGCTTTCATGGCATCTTTCCCTACATTTCTAGTGTCAGGAACTTGTTTCGCCAATACAACAATTTTAAATCCTTTCATTTTTACAATATTTTTAGGCTAGTTTATAAAAACTTTTAAGCTGACAAATATAAATATAAGATTTTTATTAAACAACCTGATATGCTAATTGACAAGCTTTCTAAATAAATAACACTCATAAAATACAATAATTCGTTAAATTCTCGTATCGTGCAAAGTTATAAAAGTTTAATATTTATCAATTTAAGTATTTTAAAAACTTATCACATCTTCCTACATCTCAGCAAATTAAAAAATATAACCAAAAATAAAACGGTCGTCTGATAATTTATTGAAATTTTCAAATAGTCATCTAATGACTAACGATTCATTTTTGGTTGTGTTTTAAATTTAATTTGTATAATAATTAAAATAATAAGAGTGGATTATATATTTTACAAATAATTATTGTAATTATTTTAATTTTACAAATTATGTAAATAAAATAATAACTCAAAAATAAAACAATATTAACATTATGAATTTCAAACACACTCTTAAATCTCTAGGTCCGGGGTTATTATGGGCAGGTGCCGCAATTGGAGTATCTCATCTTGTTCAATCAACAAGAGCCGGAGCAATGTTCGGATTTCAATTAGTTGGTATTATATTATTATTTAACCTTATTAAATATCCATTTTTCGAATTTGGACCAAGATACGCAGCATCTACAGGAGAGAGTTTATTAGATGGATATAAGCGTTTAGGGAAGTGGGCTGTTATTTTATATTTTATATTAACTATTGCAACAATGTTTACCTTACAAGCCGCAATTACAGTTGTAACAGCCGGTTTATTCTCATATATATTTCCCGAAATATTTTCTACTTTTACGTGGACAGTTTTAATTTTACTGATAGCCTCGCTAATTATTACAGTTGGAAAATATTCTGTCTTAGATAAAGTAATAAAATTTATTATTATAGGTTTAGCTATTTCAACTATTATAGCAGTAATATCAGCTATTACCAAAGGATTTCATCCCAATCCTAAAAACATTAGACCTTTTGATTTTAAATTCAATAATATTGCCCTTTTACTAGCTTTTGCCGGTTGGATGCCATCTGCAATCGATATTTCTGTTTGGCATTCTTTCTGGACAATTGCAAAATCAAAATCTACCGGATATAAACCAAAAGTAAAAGAAGCTCTTTTTGATTTTAATATTGGATATATTGGTACTGCTATTTTATCAATTGGGTTCTTAACATTAGGAGCACTTACAATGTACGGTAGTGACGAACATTTTTCAAGTAACGGAACTATATTTGCAGGTCAATTAATTAGTTTATTCACATTAAATTTAGGTTCTTGGGCATATGTAATCATAGCTATTGCTGCCTTATCTACAATGATAAGTACAACTCTTACCTGTCTCGATGCTTATCCCAGAATACTAAAGCCTGCTACGGAATTATTAATTCCAAAATTAAAAAAGAATAATAATACAAATTGGAATTGGCTCTCATGGTCGTGGTTAGGAATATTATTATTAGGAACGATGATTATAATAAAATTCTTCTTAAATGGAATGAGTCTTTTAGTTGATTTAGCAACAACCTTATCATTTTTAACAGCACCGGTATTAGGATACTTAAATTATAAGGTTATTACCGGAAATAATGTACCTAAAAAATATCAACCAAAGCTTTGGTTAAAAATATTGTCGTGGGTAGGATTAACAATACTTAGTGCTTTTACTATCTATTACATTATTTGGAAATTATTTATTTTATAATATAACGATAAAAAAATAGAGCTGTTCAGTCGAACAGCTCTATTTTTATTATGCTTTAGCAGTAGGTCCCCCAAATCCAAAAGGGATAGTAGGGAGACCGCTATTTGATATTTTTATTGGCCCATTAATTTTTTCATATTTATCTAAATTCTCTTGTAAAGCCTGCATGAATCTTTTAGCATGTTCTGGAGTCAAAATAATTCTAGACTTCACATCAGCCTTAGGCATTCCAGGCATTACTCTAACAAAATCAATAACAAATTCGGCATGAGAATGAGTAATTACAGCTAGATTAGAATATATTCCTTGAGCAACATCTTCTTTTAAATCGATGTTAATCTGTCCTTTATTCTTTTTATTATTATCGTCCATAATAAGGGTTTTATTAAATTACTTAATCTTGTTTTTTAGTAGTAAGATTTTCATATTCTTCCTTCGAGCCTACAATAAGTTTATCAAAATCGCGCAAACCGGTACCTGCAGGAATTTTATGTCCAACAATTACGTTTTCCTTCAATCCTTCAAGATTATCGATTTTACCATTAATGGCAGCTTCATTAAGAACCTTAGTTGTTTCTTGGAATGATGCAGCAGACATAAAACTTTTAGTTTGAAGAGCTGCTCTAGTAATTCCTTGTAATACTTGACTAGAAGTAGCAGGAATGGCATCTCTTGATTCAACTAATTTCTGGTCTTTACGTTTTAATACAGAATTTACATCGCGTAATTTTCTAACAGTAACAATCTGCCCAGATTTAAGCTCATTAGAATCGCCGGAATCTTCAACAATTTTCTTATCATAAATCCAATCATTCTCAGCCATAAACTCCCATTTATCAACAATTTTCTTTTCAAGGAATTTCGTATCGCCGGGATCCGCAATAATTACTTTTTTCATCATTTGACGTACAATAACTTCGAAGTGCTTATCGTTAATTTTCACACCTTGAAGTCGATATACTTCTTGTACTTCGTTAACAATATATTCCTGAACTTTTGTAGGACCTTCAATTGCAAGAATATCAGCCGGAGTGATAGCACCATCAGATAAAGGTGTTCCTGAGCGAACATAATCGCTTTCCTGAACTAATATTTGTTTTGATAATGAAACTAAATATTTTTTAATTTCACCTGTTCTTGATTTAACAATTACTTCCCTGTTTCCTCTTTTTATTTTTCCGAAAGAAACTTCTCCGTCAATCTCAGAAACAACAGCAGGATTTGATGGGTTTCGAGCTTCAAACAATTCTGTTACACGAGGTAAACCACCGGTAATATCACCAGATTTTCCAACAGCGCGAGGAATTTTAGAAATAATCATTCCTATTTCTATTTTTTTTCCTTCTTCAATATTTACATGAGCTCCAACAGGTAAGTTATAATTTTTAATAGCATCACCATTCTCATTAATTATCTGAGCTCCAGGATTTTTCTTTTTATCTCTGGTCTCTATAATTACTTTTTCCTTAAATCCTGTTTGTTCGTCAGATTCTTCTTTGTAAGTTATTCCTTCGATTACATTTTCGAAAGCTACCGTACCTGCTGCTTCAGAAATAATAACTGCATTATAAGGATCCCACTCACAAATTAGTGTATCTTTTTCAATTTCTTCTCCATCTTTAATATAGAGTTTTGAACCATATTGTATATTATGATTAGCAAGAATTATGTTTGTTTTTTTATCAATAATTCTCATTTCAGCTAATCGACCAGTAACAATATTAACGAAACTTCCATCTTCTTCTTTACGTTTTACAGTACGAAGTTCGTCAAATTCTACAATACCATCATATTTTGAAATAATTTTTGAATCAGCAGCAATATTTGATGCAGTACCCCCAACGTGGAATGTTCTAAGTGTTAACTGTGTTCCCGGTTCTCCGATTGACTGTGCAGCAATTACTCCAACAGCTTCTCCTTTTTGAACCATTTTATTTCGTGCTAAGTTTCTTCCATAACATTTAGCACACACTCCTTTTTTCGTTTCACAAGTTAATACCGATCGAATTTCTACTTTTTCGATAGGAGAGTCTTCTATTTCTTGAGCAATCTCTTCAGTAATAGATTCTCCTGAAGCAATAATTAATTCTCCACTTAAAGGATGATATACATCATGTACAGTTGTACGCCCTAGAATTCGTTCGTACAATGTTTCTACAATTTCTTCATTTTTCTTAATTGCAGTAGCCTCGAGTCCTCGAAGTGTTCCACAATCATTTTCAGTTATAATTACATCTTGCGATACATCAACCAATCTACGAGTTAGATAACCTGCATCTGCAGTTTTTAATGCAGTATCGGCCAAACCTTTTCTAGCACCGTGAGTAGAAATAAAGTATTCTAGAACTGATAATCCCTCTTTAAAGTTAGATAGGATAGGATTTTCAATAATTTCAGATCCCGCATTTCCTGATTTTTGTGGTTTTGCCATCAGTCCTCTCATACCTGACAACTGACGAATCTGTTCTTTCGAACCACGAGCCCCAGAATCAAGCATCATAAATACAGAATTAAACCCTTCATTATCATTTGTAAGAGTGTTCATCAATGTATTAGTAAGTTTGGCATTAATATGTGTCCAAATATCAATTATTTGGTTATAACGTTCATTATTAGTAATGAATCCCATATTATAATTATTCATTACTTCATCAACTTGGTTAAAACCATCTTTTACTAATTCTTCTTTTTCTTTAGGAATAATTACATCATCGAGATTAAAAGACAAGCCACCTCTAAAGGCCATTTTATATCCTAAACTCTTAATATCATCTAAGAAATTAGCTGTAGCGGCGATACCTGTAGCTTTTAAAACTACACCAATAATATCTCTTAAAGCTTTCTTTGTAAGTAACTGATTAATATAGCCAACTTCTTTTGGCACAAATTCATTAAACATGACACGACCAACGGTAGTTTCAACCATATGATTTACATACTTACCATCAACAACATCGTCAACTTTTACTTGTATTCTAGCATGAATATCAACAGCACCCTCGTTATAAGCAATATTAACTTCTTCGGGCGAATAGAATTTTAATCCTGTTCCTTTAACTCCATCTCGAGGTTTAGTAATATAATATAATCCTAAAACCATATCCTGAGAAGGCACAGTTACCGGTGATCCATTAGCGGGATTCAGAATATTATGAGATGCAAGCATTAACATTTGAGCTTCTAGAACTGCGGCATTTCCTAATGGTAAATGTACAGCCATTTGGTCTCCATCAAAGTCAGCATTAAAAGCAGCACATGCTAATGGAGGTAATTGAATTGCTTTTCCTTCGATTAATTTTGGTTGAAAAGCCTGAATACCCAACCTATGTAATGTTGGTGCACGGTTAAGTAATAACGGATGTCCTTTCAGTACATTTTCTAAGATATCCCAAACAATTGGATCTTTACGATCAACTATTTTTTTAGCAGACTTAACAGTTTTTACTATACCTCTCTCAATTAATTTTCTAATTACAAAAGGCTTATATAACTCTGCAGCCATTCCTTTAGGAATACCACATTCATGCATTTTTAATTCCGGACCAACAACAATAACTGAACGCGCAGAATAATCGACACGTTTACCTAATAAATTTTGTCTAAAACGACCTTGTTTTCCTTTTAAGCTATCGCTTAATGATTTTAAAGCTCTATTAGAATCGGTTTTTACTGCGCTCGATTTTCTTGAATTATCAAATAAAGAATCTACAGATTCCTGAAGCATTCTTTTCTCGTTACGCAAAATAACTTCTGGAGCCTTTATCTCAATTAATCGTTTTAATCTATTATTTCTGATAATAACTCTTCTATATAAATCGTTAAGATCTGAAGTAGCAAACCGGCCACCATCAAGAGGAACTAAAGGACGTAATTCCGGAGGAATTACAGGAACAACCTTAACTATCATCCACTCGGGACGATTAATATCTTTCGATGCTCTAAAAGCTTCAACAACTTGTAGTCTTTTTAAAGCTTCATTCTTTCTTTGTTGAGATGTTTCAGTATTTGCCTTATGACGAAGTGAATATGATAACTCATCTAATTCTATTCTTTCCAACAATTTAAAAAGAGCATCTGCTCCCATATCTGCTATGAATTTATTAGGATCATTATCGTCAAGATATTGATTATCTTTTGGTAAAGTTTCAAGAATATCAAGATATTCTTCTTCGGTAATGAAATCAAGATATTTAATACCATCTTCGGCTTTAATACCAGGATTAATAACAACATATCGTTCGTAATAAATTATTGTATCAAGCTTCTTTGTAGGAAGCCCAAGTAAATATCCAATTTTATTAGGAAGCGATTTAAAATACCAAATATGTGCAACAGGGACAACAAGAGAGATATGTCCCATTCTCTCACGACGCACTTTTTTCTCTGTTACTTCAACTCCACATCTATCGCAAACAATACCTTTATATCTAATTCTTTTGTATTTGCCGCAATGACACTCATAATCTTTTACTGGTCCGAAGATACGCTCACAAAATAAACCATCTCTTTCGGGCTTATATGTTCTATAATTAATAGTCTCGGGTTTAAGTACTTCTCCGCTAGAACGCTCTAGGATTTCTTCTGGTGAAGCTAAACCGATAGAGATTTTTGTAAAATTGTTCTTTACCTTATTATCTCTTCTGAATGACATATATATAATATTAAATGGATAAAACAAAAATAATAATAGAATGTTGGGGCCTTATCCCAACATTCTTAATAATACAGATTATTGAAGATTTATACTTAATCCTAAACCTCTTAATTCATGTAACAATACATTTAGAGATTCCGGTATTCCCGGAGTAGGCATATTTTCTCCTTTAACAATAGCTTCATAGGCTTTAGCCCTTCCATTAACATCATCAGACTTAATGGTAAGGATTTCTTGCAGTATATTAGATGCTCCGAACGCTTCGAGAGCCCAAACTTCCATTTCTCCAAAACGCTGACCTCCAAATTGAGCTTTACCACCTAAAGGTTGCTGAGTGATTAATGAATATGGTCCAATAGATCTAGCATGCATTTTATCTTCAACCATATGCCCTAATTTTAGCATATAAATTATTCCTACAGTTGCAGGTTGATCAAATTTCACACCTGTTCCACCATCAAACAAGACAGTTTTTCCATATTCAGGAACACCTGCTTTTCTAGTATATTCATTAATTTGTTCAAGAGATGCACCATCAAAAATAGGAGTAGAAAATTTCAAACCTAATTCTTTACCTGCCCATCCTAAAACAGATTCGTATATCTGCCCTAGATTCATCCTTGAAGGCACTCCTAAAGGATTTAAAACAATATCAACAGGAGTTCCGTCTTCTAGAAATGGCATATCTGCAGCTCTTACAATTCTAGCTACAATACCTTTATTCCCATGTCGTCCGGCCATTTTATCACCTACAGTAATTTTCCTTTTTTTCGCAATATAAACTTTTGCCATTTGGATAATTCCTGCTGGTAATTCATCTCCAATAGTAATATTATATTTTTTTCTTCTTAATTTTGAATCTAATTCTTTCCTCAAAATGTAATTATTATGCAATAACTGCTTAATAATTTCATTCTTTTTCTTATCGGTTGTCCATTTACTTCCTGCAATATTATCGTAATCAAGTTCTTGCAATATTTTTAAAGTAAATTTCGTACCTTTCGGAATAAGATCTATACCCAAGAAATCTTTAACACCTTGAGAAGTTTTTCCATTAACAAGAATAAATAATTTATCAACTAATCTATCTATTAATTGTTGAGTTTTTAATCCAAATTCATTTTCAATTCTCTCAATTTCAATCTTGTCGGAATTTCTCCCTTTTTTATCTTTTACAGAACGAGAAAATAATTTTTTATTAACAACTACACCTTTTAATGACGGAGATGCTTTAAGAGATGCATCTTTTACATCGCCTGCTTTATCTCCAAAGATTGCTCTCAATAATTTTTCTTCAGGTGATGGATCAGATTCGCCTTTTGGAGTAATCTTTCCAATTAATATATCTCCAGGTTTTACATGAGCTCCAATTCTAATAAGCCCATTCTCATCAAGATTTTTTGTTGCTTCTTCGCTAACATTCGGGATATCGGCTGTTAATTCTTCAACACCTCTTTTTGTATCTCTTACTTGTAAGACATACTCATCTATATGAATTGATGTAAACTTATCGTTTTTAACAACATCTTCAGAAAGCACAATTGCATCTTCAAAATTATAACCTTTCCAAGGCATAAAGGCAACTTTCAGATTTCGTCCTAAGGCTAATTCCCCATTATCGGTTCCATAACCATCGGTAAGAATCTGATTATCAACTACATTATCGCCTTTCTTAATAATAGGCTTTAAATTTATTGTTGTATTTTGATTTGTTTTAGCAAATTTTGGGATTTTATATCGTTTAATATCATCTTCAAAACTTATAAATTTATCTTCTTCAGATCTGTTATATCTAATAATTATCTCTTCAGCATCAACATATTCAACAATACCTTCGCCTTCGGCAACAATTTGATTTCTAGCATCTTGAACAATATTTTTTTCAAGTCCGGTACCTACAAAAGGAGCTTCAGGTTGCATTATTGGCACAGCCTGGCGCATCATATTTGATCCCATTAAGGCACGGTTCGCATCATCATGTTCTAAAAATGGTATTAATGATGCGGCAATAGATGCAATTTGATTTGGAGCTACGTCCATTAATTCAACAGTATTGACATCGGCAAATGGGAAATCTCCATCATGACGAGATTTCACTTTATCATTTAAAAATGCACCTTCTTCGCTAATAGGAGCATTAGCCTGAGCAATTATCTTTTTTTCTTCTTCTTCAGCACTTAAATAAATAACACCTTGATTTGTTAAATCAACATTCCCTTTATCAACTTTTCTATAAGGAGTTTCTATAAATCCAAGATTATTTATTTTAGCATACACACATAACGAAGAAATAAGACCAATATTCGGACCCTCAGGTGTTTCAATAGGACAAAGTCTTCCATAATGAGTATAGTGAACATCTCTTACCTCGAAACCTGCACGTTCTCTAGACAAACCACCAGGTCCAAGAGCAGATAAACGTCGTTTATGAGTCATTTCTCCTAATGGATTTGTTTGATCCATAAATTGAGATAACTGATTTGTTCCAAAGAAAGAATTGATTACTGATGATAACGTTTTTGAATTAATTAAATCAATAGGAGTAAAAACTTCGTTATCGCGAACATTCATTCTTTCACGAATAGTTCGAGCCATACGAGCTAAACCAACACCAAATTGATTTGACAATTGTTCTCCTACAGTTCTTACACGTCTATTACTCAAATGATCAATATCATCAACATTTGTTTTTGAATTAATTAATTCAATTAAATATTTTATTATTTGAATAATATCGTCTTTAGTAAGAACTTTAGTATCTATATTGGTATTAAGATTTAATTTTTTATTTATTCTATATCTTCCTACTTCACCAAGATCGTATCTTTTATCTGAAAAGAATAACTTATCAATAACATCTCTAGCAGTAGATTCGTCAGGTGGTTCAGAATTTCTTAATTGTCTATATATATGTAAAACGGCTTCTTTTTCAGAATTACATGGGTCCTTATGCAAGGTATTATAAATAATAGCATAATCGGAGATATTTTGTCCTTCTTTATGCAGTAAAATGGTTTTACTACCAGAATCAACAATCTCTTCGATATGTTCTGCTTCAATAACAGTTTCTCTATCTATAACTACTTCATTACGTTCAATAGACACAACTTCTCCGGTATCTTCATCAACGAAATCTTCAATCCACGATTTTAAAACTCTAGCAGCGAGTTTTCTTCCGACAATTTTTTTAAGTCCTGTTTTAGAAACTTTAATTTCGTCGGCAAGGTCAAAAATCTCTAAGATATCTTTATCACTTTCGTAACCAATAGCACGTAACAACGTGGTTACAGGCAATTTTTTCTTACGATCTATATAAGCATACATGACATTATTTATGTCGGTAGCAAATTCAATCCATGATCCTCTGAAAGGTATTATTCTTGCAGAGTATAATTTTGTTCCATTAGCATGCAAACTTTGTCCAAAAAATACGCCAGGAGAACGGTGTAACTGAGACACAACAACTCTTTCGGCTCCATTAATAACAAAAGTTCCTCTTTTGGTCATATATGGTACAGTACCTAAATAAACATCTTGAATAACAGTATCAAAATCTTCATGTTCAGGATCGGTACAATATAACTTTAGTTTTGCTTTTAATGGCACACTATAAGTTAATCCTCTTTCAATACATTCATCAATAGAATATCTGGGAGGGTCAACATAATAATCAATAAATTCTAAAACAAAATTATTTCTAGTATCAGTAATTGGAAAGTTCTCGCTAAAAACTTTATATAATCCTTCGTATTTTCTATCTTCAGGAGCACTGTTTAATTGAAAAAAATCTCTAAATGCTTTCAATTGAATTTCCAGAAAATCTGGATATTTGTGCCTGTTCTTTATTTCTGCGAAACTTATTCTTTGTGTAGTAGTATTATTTGAAGACATTTTTATAAGATTAATTGAACTCAAACTATAAATATTACAAAAAGGCTTAGGATTCTTTGTAAAGAATCCTAAACCTAGATAATCAGTATGTTAATAAACTATTATTTAAGTTCAACTTCTGCTCCTGCCTCTTCAAGTTGTTTTTTAAGACCTTCAGCTTCTTCTTTAGAAACACCTTCTTTAATTGCTTTTGGAGCTTCATCAACAACAGCTTTAGCTTCTTTAAGACCTAAACCAGTTAATTCTTTCACTAATTTTACAATTTGTAATTTTGCTCCACCTGCTGCTTTTAAGATAACATCAAATTCTGTTTTTTCTTCTTCAGCTTCTCCACCTGCTGCAGGACCTACAACAGCAACAGCAGCAGCTGCTGGTTCTATACCATATTCTTCTTTAAGGATATTTGCTAGCTCATTTACATCTTTTACAGTTAAGTTAACTAACTCTTCTGCAACCGCTTTTAAATCTGCCATTTTCTTATTTTTTTAATTTAATTTTACTAATTATTTTTTTATTCACTTTTTTCTGATAGTGTTTCTAAAACACCTGTTAATATCTTATTTCCTGATTTTAATGCAGAAATAACATTGTTCATAGGAGATTGTAACAATGTAACAATATCTCCAATAAGTTCTTCTTTAGATTTAATATTGCTTAATGTCTCAAGTTGATCTTCGCCGACATAAATTGCTTCTTCAACAAAAGCACCTTTTAAAATAGGTTTTCCATGCTCTTTATTAAAATCTTTTATTAATCTAGCAGGTACATTCCCTACTTCTGCAAACATTAATGCAGTAGGTCCAGTAAGAACATCATACAATTCTTCTACTTCTAAATTAGATTGCTTTAATGCTCTTTTTAAAAGAGTATTTTTAACAACCATTAGTTTTACTTGCTTTTTATTGCATTTTCTTCTAAGATCGGTTGTTGCAGCAGCATCTAATCCACTGGCATCGGTAATGTATAAATGATTAACATTATTTAATTCTTCTACCAGATTGTTTATTATACTATCTTTTTCTTCGCGTTTCATTGCTGTTGAATCTTAAATTATTATTCTTCAATAGCCTTAGCAATATTTTTACTAATAGACTTTGGATCGATTTTAATTCCAGGACTCATAGTACTCGACATGAATACACTTTTAATATAAGTTCCTTTAGCAGCAGTAGGTTTAAGTTTATTAATAGTGTTAATAAACTCAATTGAATTATCTACAATTTTTTTAGCATCGAAAGATACTTTTCCTATTGAAGAATGTACAATTCCAAACTTATCTACTTTAAAATCAATCTTCCCTTTTTTTACTTCTTCTACTGCTTTACCTACTTCCATGGTAACTGTTCCTACTTTAGGATTAGGCATAAGTCCTCGAGGTCCTAAAATTCGACCTAAAGGTCCAATTTTTCCCATTACAGGGGGCATAGTGATAATAACATCAATATCAGTCCAACCTCCTTTAATTTTTTCGATATACTCATCTAATCCTACAAAATCGGCACCGGCAGATTTTGCTTCTTCCTCCTTATCGGGAGTACAAAGAACAAGAACTTTAACTTCTTTACCAGTTCCATGAGGTAATGTAACGACTCCACGTACCATTTGGTTAGATTTTTTAGGATCTATACCAAGACGTACATTAAGGTCAACAGAAGCGTCAAATTTTGTTAAAGATATTTTCTTAACAAGTTCGGCAGCATCATCAAGGGAATATTCTTTATCCCTTTCGACCATTTCTAGAGTTTTTTTCTTATTTTTTGTTAGTCTTGTCATAACAACTTTTTCGAAATTATTATTTATCAATTTCTGGGAAGTTTCCTTTTATTGTAATTCCCATACTACGGGCAGTACCTGCAACCATTCTCATTGCCGATTCAATTTTAAAACAGTTTAAATCAACCATTTTATCTTCTGCTATTGCTTTTACTTGTTCCCAAGTTATTTTTGCAACTTTACTTTTATTAGGCTCAGCTGAACCTGATTTTAATTTAGCAGTTTCTAATAATTGAACAGCAACAGGAGGTGTTTTGGTAACAAAATCAAATGATTTATCACTATACACTGTAATAATAACAGGTATTACTTTACCCATTTTTTCTTGTGTACGTGAATTAAATTGTTTACAAAACTCCATTATATTCACACCTTTAGCACCAAGTGCTGGTCCTACCGGTGGAGATGGATTTGCTTGTCCGCCTCTGATTTGTAATTTAATTAATCCTGCAACTTCTTTTGCCATAATCTAATGAATTCTAAATTTATTCTTTTTCAACTTGCATAAAGCTCAATTCTAATGGGGTCTTTCTACCGAAAATTTTAACCATTACTTTTAATTTCTTCTTTTCTTCGTTAACATTTTCGACAACTCCATTAAAACCATTAAATGGGCCATCAATTACTTTAACATTTTCCCCAACAAAATACGGGATATTCATCTCTTCGCTACCTTCAGCTAGTTCATCAACTTTACCAAGAATTCTATTTACCTCAGAATTTCTAAGTGGGGTAAACTTATCTCCATCTGTCTCAAGAAAGCCAATAACATTAGAAATATTTGTTAAAATATGAGGTATTTCCCCAACAAGATTAGCTTCAATTAGAATGTAACCGGGAAAGAAATTTCGTTCTTTACTAATTTTCTTTCCATCTCTAATCTGGTAAATTTTTTCAGTAGGAATCAATACCTGAGAAATAAAATCTTCAAGATTCAATCTTGCAATTTCATTTTCTATATATTCCTTAACTTTCTTTTCTTTACCACCAATTGCTCGAAGTACATACCACTTCTTTTCATTTACTCCCATTATTTCAATTTTGTTTTAATAAAACATCCCATAAATGAGATCCATCAAATTTTGAAAACTATAGTCCATAACAAAGACTATAAGTGCTATTATTAAGGAAGCAACCATTACTACTATTGCACTATTTTGTAAATCTGGCCATGTAGGCCAAGACACTTTATGTATTAATTCTCTAAATGCCTCTTGAAAATATAATTTAATTTTCATAATTTTATAAATAATTAGCACGGGTGGTAAGGATCGAACTCACGACCTTTGGTTTTGGAGACCACTGCTCTACCAGCTGAGCTACACCCGTAATTAAAAGATGATTCAAATGAATCATCTTTTATTATATTATGTTATTCAATTATTTCAGTTACTTGACCTGCACCAACAGTTCTTCCTCCTTCACGTATAGCAAAACGTAAACCTTGGTTTACAGCAACAGGAGTAATAAGTTCTACAATAATAGATACATTATCACCAGGCATAACCATTTCTGTTCCTTCAGGAAGTTTTACAACACCAGTTACATCAAGAGTTCTAATATAGAATTGAGGTCTATAATTATCATGGAATGGAGTATGACGTCCACCTTCTTCTTTTTTAAGCACATAAACTTCAGCTTTGAACTTAGTGTGAGGATTCACAGAACCAGGTTTAGCAATAACCATACCTCTACTGATTTTGTCTTTATCTACACCTCTAAGTAATAAACCTACGTTATCACCAGCTTGTCCTTCATCTAATATTTTACGGAACATTTCAACACCGGTAACAACTGATTTCATTTTCTCAGCACCTAATCCAATAATTTGCACTTCTTCGCCGGTATTAATAATACCAGTTTCAATTCTACCGGTAGCAACAGTACCACGACCAGTAATTGAGAATACATCTTCAACAGGCATTAAGAAAGGCTTTTCTGTTTCTCTAGGAGGGATTGGGATCCAAGAATCAACAGCGTTCATTAATTCCATTACTTTTTCTTCCCACTTTTCTTCGCCATTAAGAGCTCCAAGAGCAGAACCACAAATAACAGGAGCATTTTCACCGTCGAATTCATAAAAGTCGAGTAATTCACGAACTTCCATTTCAACTAGTTCTAATAATTCATCATCGTCAACAAGGTCAACCTTATTTAGAAAAACAACGATTTTAGGTACATTTACCTGACGAGCTAAAAGGATGTGTTCTCTAGTTTGAGGCATAGGTCCATCAGTACCGGCAACAACAAGAATTGCGCCGTCCATTTGAGCAGCACCAGTTACCATATTCTTAACATAATCGGCGTGACCCGGACAGTCAACGTGTGCATAGTGACGTGTTTCTGTATTATATTCAACGTGAGCTGAATTTATTGTAATACCTCTTTCTTTTTCTTCAGGGGCATTATCAATAGAATCGAAATCTTGTACTTCAGATAATCCTTTTTTTGCTAAAACTTTAGTAATAGCAGCAGTTAGTGTAGTTTTACCATGATCAACATGACCAATAGTACCAATATTAACGTGTGCTTTCGACCTATCAAATTTTTCTTTAGCCATAACTACAAATATTAGATAATTAGATAATTAGATAATTTATTTTTAAATTTATTTTCAATGAGCCAATGACGGGAGTTGAACCCGTGACCTCTTCCTTACCAAGGAAGCGCTCTACCACTGAGCTACATCGGCAAGGATTTTTTATTAGAGCGGGAGACGGAACTCGAATCCGCGACCCTCAGCTTGGAAGGCTGATGCTCTACCAACTGAGCTACTCCCGCTAATAATTATTGTGGGGAGAGCAGGATTCGAACCTACGAAGGCGTACGCCAGCAGAGTTACAGTCTGCCCCAGTTGGCCACTTTGGTATCTCCCCAAACATTAAATCAATTAAGAGCCGATAGAGGGACTCGAACCCACGACCTGCTGATTACAAATCAGCTGCTCTAGCCAGCTGAGCTACATCGGCATCATAACATAAGAACACCGATTTTGAAAACTTTACTTTCCAAAATCGGTTTGCAAATGTATAAATATTTTACTTATAACACAAAGAAAATCATTTAATTTTCTAATATCTGAAAAAATTTATTACGATCTCTTTTTTTCTTTAAGTTTTTCTACTTGATGTTTTAGTGCATCAACAACCAAATCAGTTGATTCTTCAAAGCTTTTACTGTTTTTCTTGGCAAAAAGTTCATTGCCAGGAATATTAAGTTTTACCTCTACAACTTTATTCTCAAATTCTTCGTCTTTCATAAGTCGCAGAAACACTTTTATATCAATTATATTATCATAATACTTTGATAACTTACTTATTTTATTATTTACAAAATCAATAAGTTTTTTATCAGCATCAAATCGAATTGAACTAATGTTTATGTCCATAATGTTCCTCCTATTTTTTATGCTCGTGGATGAGCTTGTTTATAAATAGCTTTTAATTTCTCAAATGTATTATGGGTGTATATTTGGGTTGCAGATAAGTTAGCATGCCCAAGTATTTCTTTAATTGCATTTAATTCTGCGCCATTATTTAACATATGGGTAGCAAATGTGTGTCTTAAAACGTGGGGGCTTTTTTTCTCGATGGGAGAAACCAAATTCAAGTATTTATTAACTATACGATAAACAAATTTCTCATATAGTTTTTCTCCTTTATTAGTAAAGAAAAAATAATCTGTATTATCTTTCCACTCTTTCTTTTTATATTCAATATATTTTTCTAATTGATATATAAAAGATGTGGTTAATGGGATTATTCTTTCTTTATTTCGTTTTCCCAAGACTTTTATTTGCTTTGAAAAAAAATCAATATCAGACGATTTAATATTTATTAATTCAAATAAACGAATTCCCGTAAAATAAAACATTTCTAATATTGTTTTATCTCTGACTCCTGAAAAATTATCTTCAAAAACAACATCATCTAATAATTGGTTCATTTCTTTATTATCGAAGAAATAAGGTAGTTTTTTAGATAATTTAGGAAATATTATTTTATCCATAGGATTTACTACTATAATATTCTCTCTTTGAAGGAATTTAAAGTATGATTTAAGTGTTGATAGCTTTCTTCTAATAGTAAGAACCGAAAAATCTTTTTCTATCAAATCTACAATCCAATTTCTTATATTTTTCTCATCTACACATTCATCATTTAGATTTTCATTATGAAGATTTAAATAATGAGCAAATTGTTCTATGTCGTGCTTGTATGCACGAACAGTATGAACGGAAAAACGTTTTTCGAATTGTATATAGTTTAGAAAAAGATCTTTATTCATATAGGGCTTATTAAATGAAAATTAAAATCAACGCCAAATGGTGTTGCAGATCTACCCCTAAATGCTATTCTTCGTCTTCTTGCAATTGTTGAATATAGATTGCTTTTTTCTTCTGTATTCTTTTTACCTCAGATGGCTTTGTAAAAGCTTGTCTTCCACGTAATTCTTTTACTACTCCGGTTTTTTCGAATTTTCTTTTAAATTTTTTTAAAGCTCTTTCGATGTTTTCGCCTTCTTTTAATGGTATTACTATCATAATATAAATCTTTTTTAATTGAGCGGCAAAATTATTAATTTTAAATACATATATCAAAAAAAAATGCAATAATTTTTATTTTTATTTAAAAAAAATAAAAATCATCATTCAATCAACACTATATATATTTATTATTCATTAATAAACTACCTTTAAATTCGTTACTAAATTTACAATAAATTATTTAAGATTCAAAGATAAATATATTTTATTTTGTACTTAAATATTTTTCCATTTTATTAAATAATTCTTTGTCGAGAATGTTATTTTCCAACAATAAATCAAGGTTATCAAAATTACCCATTAACTTTCTGTAATTCAAAATAGATTGTGTATGATATTTATCTAAATATGGATGTCGAATAAGTTCGGAAAACGTCGCCGTATTGATATTAATTTTTTTTACAAGTGAAGTATCGATAATAATATGCTTTTCTATTTGGCAAAATTTTTCATTATTTATTCCATAGACCTCCATTAATTGATTTTTATTTAAATAACCTCCTAAAATATTTCTATAATTAATTATCCGAGTTGAAAAAACATCTCCAATTCCACTAATTGTTTTTAAAGATTCTATATCTGCTTTATTAATTTCAACAATTATATTATATTTATTTTTATTTATTTTTTCATTATTTATTTTACTATTCTCTTCTATGTTAGTTTTTATTATTATAAATGGCTCTAATTTTTCATATTGAGCATTAGAAATTCCATATATTTTTTTAAAATCTTCTTTAGAATTAAATCGAGCACCTGATTTAATATAATTATTAATTGTTTTAACGTTCGCTTCAGATAAATTTAATTTTTTCCAATCGTATTTATTAATATAATTAGGATCGAATTTAAATGGTTCGAAAAATACAATTTTATTTTTCTTCTTCGATTTAAAAATTGTTTTTGTTTCTATTAATTGTAATGATTTTTCGAAACGATTAATTTCTTTTTTATATTCAGCAAAATTGTTTGATTTATAATTATTTGCATAGAAATAATCTAGGTTTCTATTTACAAATAACAATATGACTATTATTGTTATTAGAATTACAATTCCATTTCTTTCTTTTCTAGTAAATGTTAAGTAATCTTTTATAGTTTTCTTAATCATTTCTAAATTTATAAATTTTATTACAATTTTAATATCCCAATTCCATTTAAAAACACTAAAGCAATAGCTATTGGGGCAATAAATTTAATAATTAGCATAAAAATGTTAAAGATGCGATTTTTATGTAGTCCGTAGCTAGATATTTCATCTTTTACTATTTTTCTTTTCATAATCCAACCCACAAAAAATACTATGAGTAATGCTCCAAGTGGCAATAGAATATTTGCTGCAATATATTCTAATATTCCAAAAATGTTATAATTGAATATCGAAACATTTTTAAATACTCCCCACGAGAGAGTACAGAATATTCCAATTATCGATATTGATATACTTGCAATAATAGTTGCTTTTTTTCTTGTCATATTAAGTTGTTCGACAAAATAAGCAACAACAACTTCTAAAACAGATATTGATGATGTTAAAGCAGCTACAGTAAGAAGAACGAAGAAAAGCAAAGAAAAAATATAGCCCCCGGGCATTTGTTGAAATATATTTGGTAATACAATAAACACTAATCCTTCGCCGGCATCTGGCTGCAAATTAAAAGCAAAAACTGCCGGGAATATTGCAACTCCTGCAAGTATTGCTATTAAAGTATCGGCCGCTGATACTTGTATAGCAGTATTGACTAGGTTATTATCTTTTTTAATATAAGAGCCATATGTTATTAATGTTCCCATACCAATACTAAGAGAAAACGCAGCTTGACCTAAAGCTTTTAATATAACTCCTGCATTTATTTTCGAGAAATCGGGCTTAAACAGAAAAGCTAATCCTTCTTTTGCCCCCGGCAATGTAACCGACCGCACTGCTAAAATTATAATAATAACAAATAGTAAAGGCATCAGGATTTTTGCAGACTTTTCTATTCCTTTTTGTACACCTGCAATAACTATCCATGCAGTTAGTCCCATAAATATTAATTGCCATAACACAGGTCGGAAAGTTCCTGCTTTAAAATTGTCGAACATCCCTGCAAGTTGATCGGGAGTTTTGTCGGCAAATGCATTTGTAATAGAACAATATACATATTCTAGTGTCCACCCTGCAATAGTACCATAGAATGCAAGTATCATAAAAGCAGCACCAACCCCCATTAATCCAACAAGATGCCATTGAGTATTAGGTGCAATTTTTTTAAATGCTCCTACAGGATTTAATTGAGCTTTTCGTCCTATAGTGAACTCCGATAGCATAACAGGTATTCCTATAACTATAATAAAAAACAAATATATTATCAGGAATGCTCCTCCTCCATTTTCACCTACTACATAAGGGAATCTCCAGATATTACCTAATCCAACAGCAGAACCTGCTGCTGCTGCAAGAACTCCAAATTTGCTTCCAAAACTATCTCTATTATTCAAATCGGCCATCATTATGTTTATTTAAAAAAATGTCCGAAAAATTATACCATATCTAATTACAAATTAGATATTTATGATAATAATTTTTCGGACATCAAATTCTATTATATTAGTTTATTATGCAATATCTATTCGTTTTTCAAGATATACATCTTGTACACTTTGAATAATTTCCACTCCATCTTTAAATGGTTTTTGAAATGCTTTTCTTCCTAATATTAATCCCATTCCTCCTGCACGTTTATTTACAACAGCAGTATATACAGCATCGGCTAAATCGTTAGCGCCACCTGAAGCGCCACCTGAATTTATTAATCCTGATCGTCCCATATAATTATTAACAACCTGATATCTTGTTAAATCAATAGGGTGATCGGACGAAAGTTCGGTATAAACTTTTTCGTCGGTTTTTGCAAAACCAATATCTTTAAAACCTCCATTTATGGTAGGTAATTTCTGTTTAATAATATCGGCTTGAATGGTTACACCTAGATGATTTGCTTGACTTGTAAGGTCAGATGCTGTATGATAGTCTTTACCATTTTTTTTAAAGTTATTATTACGTAAATAACACCATAAAACAGTAGCCATACCAAGTTCATGAGCTCTTTCAAAAGCCTGAGATACTTCAATAATCTGACGATTAGAATCTTCAGAACCAAAATATATTGTTGCTCCAACAGCCATTGCTCCCATATTCCATGCTTCGTCGACAGAACCAAACATTATTTGATCGTATGTGTTTGGATATGTTAATAACTCGTTATGATTAATTTTAACAATGAATGGTATTTTATGTGCATACTTTCTAGCAACAGATGCTAATACTCCAAATGTAGAAACTACAGCATTAGCATCAGCTTCTATTGCAAGTTTAACAATATTCTCCGGATCGAAATACATAGGATTAGGCGCAAACGATGCTCCTGCTGTATGTTCGATACCTTGATCAACCGGAAGTATAGATAAATATCCTGTATTTTTTAATCGACCATGATTATAAAGAGTTTCCATTGCTCCTAATACTCTTGGATTTCTATTTGACTGAGATATAACTCTATCAACAAAATCAGGACCAGGAAGGTGTAAATTAGTTTTGTCAACTTTACATTTGTGCTTTAATAAGGAATCTGCATTAGTACCTAAAAGCTCGATAATTTTATTATACAACATAATTTATATATTTAGTGAAAAACTCAAAATAATTACAAATTTACAAAAACATTATTTATTTTTCAGATAAAATTAAAATGGATATCCTATACCAATATTAAAAGTAATATCATCACTATTAAAATTTCGATTTCCGGGAATCCATCTTTTCCCAATATCTAATGAGGGATTACATAATTTTAGACCAATATCTAAACGAAAAACAAAAAATGAAAAGTCGAATCGTGTACCAAATCCGGTACCAACAGCTATTTCTTTATAAAAATCGTCTAATTTAAACAGGGCTCCTTCTCTCAAATCTTCTTTTATTGTCCAAATATTTCCGGCATCTAAAAACAAGGCTCCTTCCAATACCCAGAATAATTTAAATCGATATTCAACATTTGCTTCTAATTTAATATCAGCTGTTTGATTAGGGTAATTTGAAATATCATTTCCTTTATAAGATCCCGGGCCTAAATCACGCACATTCCAAGCTCTAATACTATTTGCCCCTCCGACGAAATATTTTTTTTCAAATGGTAAAACCGTAGAATTTCCGTATGGCAATCCCACACCGGCAAACAAGCGATAAGCGAAATTATTCTCGTTGTTAATTATTTTATGATATCTAAAATCTATATCTGTTTTAAAATATTGTGAAAATGGCAAGCCAAAAACCTGATAACTACCATCAACACGAGAAATTTTAGATAATTCGTATATTGTATTTAAGATAAGTCCGGATACTTCGGCATTTAATCTGAAAAAATAAAAATCTCGGTTCTTCTTAATATTCTGATTATTAAAAATAAAGCTATAACTAGAAAGCGAAACAAAGTGATTACTATAACTACTTTCTAAAAATGTTGAGCTAATATACGCATCAAAAGCATCAGTTTTATATGGGATTTTTACAGCATTAAGTTCTAATGGTTTAATATAATGATGAATAAATTTATTCCCTTCCCAATCGTACCCGTACGAAATATTTGCTATAGTACGTGTATAATCCGGTCGATCTTGATAATTATATCCAAATGATATTGATGTTTTTGGATTATATTTTTTACTAAATTCTTCGGCTTCGAATATTGGCAACATAAATTTAGGTATTCTTACAGTTAAGTCGCTACCAAATTCAATAGTTCGATTTATTCGATTATTTTGATTATCGTCTAAAGCTTCGATTGAACCTTTTAATTTTAAATCGACATGTTCGGCTCCTCCAAACAGGCTTTTATGCCCATAAATAAGATTTCCTCCCACTCCCATATTTCCTGACGAATTTGTGCCAACAGCCTCTATTGTATAAGATTGTAATTCATATTTTGTTAATTGTATTTTGCAATCGATATATGCAATTTTTAATGAATCGTTAAATAAAGAATCCTTATTAATAAATTGGATATTTATTAATCGATATAATTGCAAGGAATTCAGATGTTTATATGTTCTGTCGACATTTCTTAAATCGTAATAGTCTCCCGGTTCTATAAAATTTGATTGTAGAATTATTGAAGACTTCAATTTACTGTCTTTGTGATAAATAAAAAACATATTATCGACTATTATTGTATCGCAATTAGAAAAATAATCTTTCTTATTACTTATTGCGTTTTTAGGTTTATAATCGGCATAAATATATACTCTATTTATTTTATATTTATAGTGATTATCAAGTATTAAAGAATCGTTTTTTCTTTCTTTAATATATTTTTTAATACTAAGCCTTACATCAATAATGTTATTTTTTTTTGAGCTATCGGCTTTAAAATATATGTATTCTTTATTGAAATTGAAATATCCTCTATCTTTTAAGTCTCTTTCTATTCTTTTTCGTTCTTCTTGAAATAAGTCTAAATCAAATTTTTCTCCTCGACTAATAACCGATTTTGAAGTATCGGCAAATATTATATTTCTAAGAAGTGAATCTTGAATATCGTATTTTACACTCCCAATTGTATATGCTTTATTTGTTTGTATGCTATATATTACCTTTACTTTATTTTTCTTCTTTTTTTTCAGAATAACAGTATCTGTTACATTTGCATCAAAATACGATTTATTTTTTAAGAATGTTTTTATCTG
This sequence comes from uncultured Bacteroidales bacterium, assembly GCA_964504155.1. GTDB lineage: Bacteria > Bacteroidota > Bacteroidia > Bacteroidales > UBA12077 > CAZDCZ01. The sequence continues at coordinate 84,801 of CAZDCZ010000001.1, forward strand.
CCGTGTAGATTTATTTGTCAGATATTGGTCAAAAATAACAGGTTCTTCTCCTATTGTTCGAAGCCATTTACTAATTCCTTTATCTTTTTTAGGGTTTGATAAATTATACAAAAAGAGATGAAATTTCAATCCGATTATTCTCTTATTTGGTTTTTGTCTAATATAGTTTATTAACTCTGCTTTATCTATTTCTTTATTTTCTATTTCTATATTATATTTATCTAACAACTGGTTGCCATTTTCGACATATTTAGTTGTTTTACAACTAAATAATATATTCAATAAAATAAGTGCAAGAAACACTTTTTTAAAGCTATATTTTAATATATTTACCTTGTTTGAATTCAAATTTCAACGTTTTTATTTTATTTCACTAATATAAACTTATGCTTAGCAAAAATAATATTAAAATTATAAATTCTTTAAGAAATAAAAAATATCGAATAATTAATCACAAATTTATTGCTGAAGGAGAAAAACTAGTTACTGAAATTATAAATTCGAAACTTGAGATTATTGAGATATTTGCAACAAAAGAATGGATAGAAAAAACTAATTATTCAACAATAACAATTTCTCAAATAGATAATAATGAATTAAATAAGATCAGTTCCTTAAGCACTCCAAATAATGTTTTGGCCATTGTAAGAATTCCTGATTGGAATTATGAAAAATTAGAAATCTCTAATTCATTATCTCTAATTTTAGATGATATTCGCGACCCTGGTAATTTGGGCACAATTATAAGAATAGCCGACTGGTTTGGTATTAAAAATATTTTCTGTTCGGAAAGCAGTGTTGATGTTTTTAATCCAAAAGTTATTCAATCTACTATGGGTGCAATCTGTCGCACAAAAATTCATTATGTTGATATAAAAACATTCTTAAACAATTTCTCTCTTAACTGCGATCTTCCTGTTTATGGCACGTTTTTAGAAGGCGAAAATATTTATTCGGAAAATTTACAGAATAAGGGTTTTGTTATTATGGGAAACGAATCAAATGGGATATCAAATAATTTACTACCTTTTATCAATAAAAAATTATTCATCCCAAATTTCCCATCAAATAAGGACACATCAGAATCGTTAAATATTTCTGTTGCTACGGCTATTGTTTGTTCTGAATTTCGAAGGAGAGTTAGCAATAATAAATAAGGAGATATTATATTCAGCATTTTGTAATGTAAATATTATGTCATTCGATGAATTTATAGAAAAAACTCAAATTTTAGTTTCCAAACACAATAACTGTAAAAAATTCTTTCCTTCTTTATTACTCAAAATGAAAAGACACCATAAAGATTTGTGATTTCAATTTGTCGAGAGAATCTTTAAATTGAGGTTCTGATTCATGTGCTTGCATAGATAATACATTCATTGTTCCAACCGACAATTTTAATTCGGTTGACAATTTAAAATATGCGCAATAAAAGTCTATTCCAAAACCCATTTCATAATATATATCGAAAGGTTTTAGTTTTATATATATCTTTTCATCTTCGTTAAAATCTTTATTTCTCGCCATATCATTCCGCACATTAAATCCTCCAATAAGATATGGTCTCAAATTATTTATTCTATCGGCTTTATATTTTAACAGAAAAGGCAAATCGATAAATGTCGATTCAATTTTCATTTCGGAAATACAAACTCCTCCTTTATAAAAAAGCAAATTCCTTTGTCCAAGTGATATTCCGGGTAAAAAACGAAAATCTAGATTTTCACCCAACCTAATATTTGAAATTATAGCAACATGAAATCCCGGAGACAAATTATTTAATTCGGGCACTAATGTATCGTTACGCCATTGTTTATTCGATGGAGATATTGAAAAATCCATTGTACTAAACCCTAAAGTAAATCCAAAATGTATTTTCTTACTATCGATTTTTTGATAGTTCATAATAATACTTTTCTGGGCCGATACTAAAAAAGATAAAACGATAAAATGTAATATTATAACTATCTTTTTCACTTTATAAAATTATTATGTCATAAAACGTAAAAACACAAATATTATTTTATTAAACTATTTTTCTTTACTCCTGTATAAATTGTAACAATTCCAAATGTTAATCTTTGTAGCGAACAATTACTAAATCCTGCTACTTTTAGTTCGTTAATAAAATTATTATTATCGGGGAAATTATTTACCGATTCGGGTAAATATCTGTATGCTGAATTGTCTTTAGAAAACACTTTTCCTATTAGCGGTAAAATTATATTAAAATAGAAATTATAAAATTGCTTTATCGGGAAAATGCTTGGTTTTGAAAATTCAAGAACTGCAAAAGTACTATTTGGTTTTAATACTCTATAAATTTCATTTATTCCATTTTTAAGATTTTCGAAATTTCGTACTCCAAAAGCTACAATTACTCCATCAAACATATTATTGGGGAACTCTAACTTTTCAGAGTCTCCTTTTTGCAATATTATTTTTTGATTTAAAAATTTCTTTTTAATTTTTTTTCTGCCAATTAACAACATTTCTTCTGAAATATCGATGCCAATAATTTTCTTAGGATTTAGTTTAGCAGCTTGAATAGCAAAATCGGCAGTTCCTGTTGCAATATCAAGAATAATTGAATTATCTGATATTCTTGTTAAATATTTTATTGCCTTTTTTCGCCAATACTTATCAATACCAAAAGACAAAAAATGATTTAAAAAATCATAACGTCGAGCAATATTATTAAACATTGAAGCAATTTGTTCTTTTTTGCTCGACTTAAGATTCTTATACGGAGTAGTCACAAATTTCTATTTTACTTTTCTAAAATGTTTTCGAGAGCGCTATTATATAATTTTTTAATATCATGAATAAAACCATATGAATTATCGTCAACACGAAGTTCCGATTTTGTTACATGACCAAGAGCAGAGAATGACACTTTTTTCTCCATTAATAAATCAATAAAACGGTCTTCCTTAGAAGCCGATACAGTAACAATCACTCTACTTTGCGATTCTCCAAATAAGAATGCATCTTTTCTAACTTCGGCGTCGGCAGTAATATCAAAACCATATCCTTTTGAAATAGATGACTCTACAAGAGATATAAATAAACCTCCATCAGAAACATCATGAGCCGAATTTATTAAATTTGATTTTATTAAGATTTTAATTGCCTCTTGTATTTTATTTTCTTCTTTTATATCGAAATATGGCGAAGGCGACTTCTCAATATTATGAATGTAAGTTAAATATTCGGAAGAAGATATATCGTTTTTCGACTCTCCTATAAGGAAAATCATATCTCCTTTATTTTTAAAAGCCATTGTCATTTGATGATTTTTATCAGCAACAACACCTAACATTCCAATTGTAGGAGTAGGAAATATTGGTTCTACTTTTCCATCAACCAACATTTGATTATAAAAGCTTACATTACCACCTGTAACCGGAGTATTAAAGTTTTTACATGCTTTACTCATTCCCTTTATTGTATTAACAAATTGCCAATACACTTCAGGATTATAAGGGTTTCCAAAATTAAGACAATTAGTAATTGCCAACGGTTCGCCTCCCGAGCATACAATATTTCTAGCAGCTTCTGCAACAGCAATAGCAGTTCCTTCTTCCGGATTAGCTTTCACATATCTTGAATTACAATCGACTGTTAATGCTAAAGCTTTATTAGTATCTTTAATATTATATAATCCTGCATCCGATGGGAAATTAGTTGACATATTACTCGTTCCAACCATGGTATCGTATTGTTCTATCACCCATTTTTTTGATGCCAAATTAGGATTTTGAATTAACTGCAAGGCTACTTCTCTATAATTTGTTGGTTCGGGAACATCATTAATATTAAATTTCTGATATTCTTTAAAATATTTAGGTTCGGTATATTCTCTATCGTAAATAGGAGCTCCTCCGCCCAATACAAGATTCGAAGCCGGCACATCAGCTACTAATTCGTTATTGTAATAAAAATACAAATTATCTTCATCTATAACCTCTCCGATAATTGCACAATGCAAATCCCATCTATCAAAAATTTCTTCAACAATTTTCTCTTCACCTTTTTCTACAACCACAAGCATTCTTTCTTGCGATTCTGAAAGTAATATCTCGAATGGAAGCATATCTTTCTGGCGTAATGGAACCTTATCTAATTCGATTTTCATTCCCATTCCACCTTTTTCCGACATTTCTGATGTAGAACAAATAATACCGGCTGCTCCCATATCTTGCATTCCAACAACAGCACCTGTTTTATTTAATTCTAAAGTAGCTTCTAATAATAGTTTTTCCATAAATGGATCGCCAACTTGTACTGAAGGCAAATCATCGGCAGAATTTTCATTTAAATCGGCAGAAGCAAATGTTGCTCCATGAATTCCGTCCTTTCCTGTTGATGATCCAACAATATATACAGGATTTCCTTTTCCTTTTGCAATTGCCGAAATAAGATCGTCTTTATTCATTAAACCAACCGACATAGCATTAACAAGAGGATTTGTGTTATAACATTTATTAAATGATAATTCACCTCCTATCACAGGCACACCAAATGCATTACCATAATCGCCAATTCCTTTAACTACTCCTTTTAAATGCCACTTTGTTCTCTCTTTATCGAGACTACCAAATCGTAAAGAATTAAGCTGAGCCACAGGACGAGCACCCATAGTAAAAATATCGCGATTGATTCCTCCAACACCGGTTGCAGCACCTTGATATGGCTCTACTGCCGATGGATGATTATGAGATTCTATTTTAAAAGCACAAGCCATGTCATCTCCAATATCAACTAATCCTGCATTTTCTTCTCCAGCACTTACTAATAATTGTTTTCCATCGCGAGGCAAAGTCTTTAAATACTTAATAGAATTTTTATACGATGCATGTTCTGACCACATTACAGAAAAAATACTTAATTCCGTAAAATTTGGAGTATGTCCTAATATCTCCTTAATCTTTTCAAATTCTTCGGGCAACAGGCCTAAATCTTTGGCAACATCAACAGTAACTTTCATAATATTAATTCTTTATATAAATATCGATTGGTAAAAAGATTTAACAAATATAACTAACTAATAAATCATAACATCAAAAAAAAATATTTTTTTATTCCAAATTCAATATTTGAAGTTTTCATTAAAAATAAATTAGAATACGTAAATTCTTGAGAATTCAAATTTTTCTGTTCTAAAACTTTTTGAAACTCACTAACTGATAATTTAGGCTTTATAATATTTTTAGTTAATTTTATCAATTCAAAATATATCTTTATCTAAATATAATTTATTGACTTTTAAATACATAACTACATGAATAAAATTGCACTAATTACCGGAGCTACATCCGGCATTGGCAAAGCCACATCGATTAAACTAGCAGAAAACAATTTTGATATAATAATTACAGGACGTAGAAAAGAAAAATTACTATTGCTTGAGAAAGAAATTACTTCAAAATGTAATAGCAAAGTTCATATTTTAAATTTCGATGTACGAAATAATTCTGAGGTAGAAAAAGCTATAGACAGTCTTCCTGAACAATGGAAAAATATAGAAATATTAGTAAACAATGCAGGTTTAGCCGTTGGACTAAATCATATTTATGAAGGCGAAATTGACGATTGGGAAAGAATGATTGATACTAATATTAAGGGCATTTTATATATGACAAGAAAAATATCGCCCATAATGATACAGAACAATAATGGACATATTGTAAATATTGGATCAACAGCCGGAAAAGAAGTATATGAAAATGGAAATGTTTATTGCAGCACAAAACATGCCGTTGATGCTTTAACAAAAGCTATGCGTATTGATATGCTTAAACATAAGATAAAAGTTACAGGCATAAATCCGGGTATGGTAGAAACAGAATTTTCGTTAGTTCGTTTTAAGGGCGACAAGCAAAGAGCCGACAATGTGTACAGTGGACTAACTCCTCTATACGGAGAAGATATTGCCGAAGCTATATTATTTGCTGTTACTCGTCCAAAGCATGTTGTAATAAACGATATGGTAATTACAGCAACAGCTCAGGCAAATTCTTTTTACAGGATAAAAGATTAATATTATAATTCATACTTTAAATTGCAATAATTAAAAACAAATAATATCACGTTATTATGTATAGTATTAAATATTTAAAAGATTTTACAAGTCAGGTATTTCAAAAAATAGGTTGTTGTAAAGACGATGCCACAACAATAGCACAAATATTAACAGCAGCAGAGAAACGAGGTATTCCATCGCATGGGATGATTCGAATAAAAGATTATTATCAGTTATGGGAAAAAGGAAGAATTAATGTAAATCCCAATATTAAAATAGAACACGAAACTCCAAGTACGGCTGTTGTGAATGGCGATGGATCTTTTGGTATGGTTGCAGCAAAAAAGTCTATGCAAATTGCAATTGAAAAGGCAAAAAATGTAGGCACAGGATGGGTATCGACAAAAAACTCGAATCATTTTGGCATTGCAGGATTTTATTCTATGATGGCTTTAGAACAAGATATGATTGGTATTGCTATGACAAATGCAAACGCTTTAGTAGCTCCTACTTTCTCGAAAAGCAAATTTCTAGGAACCAATCCGATTGCAGTAGCAGTACCTACAGGAAAATACCCTTCGTTTATTGCCGATTTTGCAACTTCTCCAATTGCTCGAGGTAAACTTGCTATAATGGGTAAAAAAGGAGAGACTGTGCCAATAGGATTTGTTCAGGATAAAGATGGCATTCCTTCAACCGACCCCGATATTATTACTCGTGGCGGGGCTATTCTTCCGTTAGGTGGCGATTCCACTCATGGCAGTCATAAGGGATATTGTTTAAGTTCGATAGTTGATATATTCTCGGCCGTATTATCGGGGGCTAATTTCGGTCCATTCGTTCCTCCTCAAGTAGCATATTTGCCACTAAAGGACGAATCGGTTGGAGAAGGTTTAGGACATTTCTTTGGAGCTATGCGAATAGATGCATTCCAAAAAGCTGATGATTTTAAAGCACAAATGGATAAATGGGTTGAGACATTTAAAAATGCTCAAAGTGCCAACGGACAACCAGAGGTAATGATACCCGGTGAACCGGAAAGAAAAATGGAAGAAAAAACCTGTAAAGAGGGCATTAATCTACTTCCATCTGTTAAAGACGACCTTTTAAAAATTGCAAGCATTTTAAATATAGAATTCGAATAATATTTTTTATATATAAATATTTAGTAATCAATATTTATATATGCCAAACAAATGCTATAAACATCGTAGAGTTATTATTAAAATATTACAAAAATATGCAAACACAAATTTTAAAAAAGAATGTACTAATACTAGTAATATTATTTTCGATTGGGATAAAATCTATTGCATGTACTACAGCTATAATTTCGGGAAAATATACTAAAGATGGAAGACCATTATTATGGAAGTTGCGCGATACCGATAAACATCAAAATAAATTAATGTATTTTATCGACGGGAAATATAACTACATCGGTCTTGTTAACTCAATAGATATTAAAGGAGAAGAAGTATGGGCAGGAACAAACAGCACAGGATTTTCTATAATGAATGCTGCTTCGTACAATGTAAATATTGAGAACCCTAACGAATTCAAAGATCAGGAAGGGAAAATAATGAAGTTAGCACTTCAACAATGTGCTACACTTAACGATTTTGAAGAGTTATTAAATAATCTGCCAAAACCTTTAGGCTTAGCAACCAGCTTTGGAGTAATAGATGCACAAGGTGGAGCTGCATATTTTGAAACCGATAATAATGGCTTTGTAAAATTTGATGCTAACGATTCGAAGATAGCACCACAAGGATATTTGATTCGCACTAATTTTTCTTTTACCGGGAAAAAAGATCTTGGTTATGGATATATAAGATACCAAACCGCACAAGAACTATTTTCTATTGCTGATGCTACCAAAAATATCAATTACAAAACATTAATTCAAAATTTCTCTCGATCATTTTATCATTCACTATTAAAGAAAGACTATGCCAAGGATATTGAAAAATATTCAAACTTCCCTTTCTTTATTAATTCAGAAGATTTAATCACTCGACAATCATCAACCTCATCGATTATTGTTCGCGGAGTAAAAAAAGGTGAATCGTCAGAATTTACAACAATGTGGAGTATTGTTGGATATCCTCATACTACAATAGCAATTCCGGTGTGGGTAAAAGGAGGAAAAAACATACCAAATATTTTACAAGCTACTAAAAACAACAAAGCCCCCATATGTGATAATGGATTAAAATTAAAAACTAAATGTTATTCCATAGAAAGAGGTTCGGGACATAAATACATGAACATATCGGCATTAATTAACAAAGATGGTACAGGAATACAACAAAAACTAATTTCGATTGAGAATAAAATTATTAAAAGAACAGATGAAAAATTATGTGAATGGAATAATACTAAATTTAATTACGACGATATTCAAGAATTATATTCGTGGATAAACAATATTGTTCATAAGGAATATAAAGATATGTTCGATTTATAAAATAATTATGTATTAACATCTTTCTTGATTAAAAATAATTAATGTAATTTCGCCGCAGAAAATACATGTAATATTTAATATAATAAGATATGAAATTTTTTATTGACACAGCTAATCTTGAAGACATTAAAGAAGCGCAAGATCTTGGAGTTCTTGATGGAGTAACTACAAATCCTTCGTTAATGGCAAAAGAAGGAATTAGTGGAGAAGAAAACATTAGAAATCATTACAAAACAATTTGCGAGATAGTTGATGGAGACGTAAGTGCAGAAGTTATATCAACAGATTTTGACGGAATGATTGCAGAAGCTGAAAAGCTTGTTACTTTACACCCACAAATTGTAGTAAAAATACCTATGATAAAAGATGGTATTAAAGCTATTAAATATCTATCGGATAAAGGAATTAGAACAAATTGCACTCTTGTATTTTCTCCGGGACAAGCATTATTAGCAGCCAAAGCAGGTGCCACTTATGTTTCTCCATTTATTGGAAGATTAGACGACATCTCTTCTGACGGAGTTGAGCTTATTGCAAAAATATCTGATATGTATAATTTTTATGGATTCGAAACTCAAATTCTTGCAGCATCAATTCGTCATACAATGCATATATTACAATGTGTAGAAGCAGGTGCCGATGTTGCAACTTGTCCTTTAAATGCAATATTAGGATTATTAAAACACCCATTAACCGATAGTGGATTAGAAAAATTTCTTGCCGATTACAAAAAAGTAAACGGATAAAAAAACAAATATTCTTTATTTTAAAACCATACTTTATGCAAGTATGGTTTTTTTTATTATTTTGCATCGCTAAAAATATAATTATGCTGATTGATATATACGAAGAAAACCCGAACGAAAAAGAGATATCAAAAGTTGTTGATATTTTAAGAAACAATGGCATAGTAATATATCCAACCGATACTGTTTACGGTTTAGCATGGAATATTAATTGTCCGAAAGCCTTTGATAGAATTATTTTATTAAAAGGTAAATCTGCGAAAAAAGAACAATTCTCGCTAATTTGTAAAGATATTAGTCAAGTTTCTGAATTTGCATTACCAATAAACAATTCCACTTTTAAGTTACTAAAAAGAAATCTGCCCGGACCATTTACATTTATTCTGAATGCCAATAATAATGTACCCAAATTTTATAAACACAAAAAAAAGACTGTTGGCATAAGAATTCCTGATAATAATATTGCATTAGGAATTGTACAAGCTTTAGGAAACCCTATTATGACTACATCTATTCATGCTAACGACGAAATTCTTGATTACTTAACCGACCCTGAATTAATTCATGAAAAATACGAGAAACTAGTTGATATTGTTATTAATGGCGGATATGGGAAAAACCAAGCTTCTACTGTTGTTGATTGTACTACCGACGAGTTTGAGATTATACGCGAAGGGATTGGAATTTTAAAATAATTTCTATTTACCTTTAAGGATGGAATATATCCCATATTTTTTACAATATCGATACAACCAACTATATTCAATATCAATAGAAAATTCTTCTTTTATTTTCTTCTGTAATTGTTCAATAGTATTTATCTTTTTTGAACCGGCAATACGTTTAATTTTCGATCGATAAGGATTAAGCTTCGATTTTCGTCTTTCTGAATATTTATAATTTATTAAACCATCTATTCCTTTTTCGAGATAAATTTTCGACCAGTCGGCTATTGTGTCAACATTAATATTTAATAGTTGAATAATGTTAGCATTTTTTTGCCCCTCATTCTTTAATAATATGCAATAAACTCTTTTAAGAATATTCTTTTTATGCTGATTATCTTTAATGATTAATCGCAATTTTTCTTTTTCTATAGTACTTAAAGAAATAGTATAACTCATTCTCTGATATTTGAGAATAAATTTACAAAAGCGGAAATTAAAAAGCAAGTATTTTTAGGAAATATAATAAAAAAGACGGGCAAGCTACTCACATCGCACCGCTACAACCACTTACCCTTGCTTCCTTCCGGACCTGGGGGAATTCAGCGGGAGCTGGTCGTATGAGACTTGCCCGAGAGCACAAAAGTAATATTTTCTTTATTCTAAAAAAATATTTAGTAACAAATTTCTCGTTTTTATGATAAAAAAAAATTACCAAGTTGTATCTCGTTATTAATGTACATTTTATATCGTTGTAAATTATTGCTATTTATAATTCTTTTGAATAAATCTATAGTCAAATATAATAGTCATCTACCGACTTGTTAAAATTCAAATAACTATCTGACGACCAAGAATTAGCTAAGTTATTGTTTGCTTTAGCAAATAATAAAAGATGTTAATGTAGATATCCCAAAAAAGTCCATGATTATTGTCATCCTGAACGAAACCGATGAACCGAATGAAACGAGCTCAACGAAATTAATCTATTAGTTTAAAACTGAGATATTTCGACTACGCTCAATATGACAAATTGAATTATTTTTTTTTACACTCTCATTTAAAACTAAAATGTATCACTACAATTAATTATACTATTTATAAGTAATCTATTGCTCAACGGCTAAAGAAAAATTATATTTATTTGAAATTTGTATTTTAATTATAAAAGTATTCTATTTTTTTTATTAAAAACTAATATATTTGTATCTAATACTAATTAAACTTAAATGTAATGGAACAAAAAATTACAAATTCAATTTGGAAAGAGTCCCTAACACCTAGTATTATTTTTGCTTTAGTATCAATTATTATTTCATTAGTTGTTTATTTTTTTGATTTAGCCACAAAAAGTCTCTTTGCAGGAATATATATCTTATTATTTTCGTTAATAATAAACTTCGTATTATTATTATTATTAACAAAAAAATATAGAGACGACATATTAGGCGGGTTTATTAGTTATGGAAAAGCCTTACTATTTTGTTTAGTTATTGGAATTTATTCATCTATATTTGTTGCTGCATATAATTACACATTTAGCACAGTTATCGATTCAGAATATCAGAAACACACAAATGAAAAAGTTCAAGTCTTGACAGCTAATTATATGTTAGAAAAAGGGACTCCTGAAACTCAAGTAAATGAGATTGTAGATAAGATGAAAAAGAAAGCACTTCCTTCTCCTATAAAAGCATCTCTGCTTTCAATTCCCGGAACAATAATTTTCACTTTTCTAATTTCATTAATAACTTCTGCTATAGTAAAACGAGAAGAAGAAATATTTGAATGAGAAATTGAAGAAACAGTTGACGAAAGCTAAAAATTAGATTCTTAAAAAACATAAAGTAAAGCAATGGATATTTCTATAATAGTACCACTATACAACGAAGATGAGTCGCTTCCAGAATTAGTAACATGGATTGAACAAGTTGTAAATAAACACAATTACACTTTCGAGATAATAATGGTTGACGATGGAAGTTCTGATGATTCATGGAAAGTTATTAAAGACTTATCATCGCAAAAATCGGAAATCAAAGGAATTAAATTTCGAAGAAATTATGGAAAGTCTGCTGCTTTACATACTGGTTTCTCATATGCAAAAGGCGATGTTGTAATTACAATGGATGCCGACCTACAAGACAGTCCGGAGGAAATACCCGACTTATATAATATGATAGTAAATGATGGTTATGATTTGGTTTCGGGATGGAAAAAGAAAAGATACGACCCTATTTCGAAAACTATTCCAAGCAAATTTTTTAACCGAACAGCGCGCAGACTTACAGGAATTAAATTGCACGATTTTAATTGTGGTTTAAAAGCTTATAAAAACGATGTGATAAAAAATATTGAAGTCTATGGAGAGATGCATCGTTATATTCCGGTTATTGCAAAACAAGCAGGTTATAAGAATATTGGCGAAAAAGTTGTTCAACATCAAGAACGAAAATATGGAGTAACTAAATTTGGTTTAGATAGATTTATTAAAGGCTTTCTTGATTTATTATCGATAAGTTTCATTACGAAATTTGGCAAACGTCCAATGCATTTATTTGGAACTCTTGGTTCTCTGATGTTCTTTTTTGGATTTTTGTCGGCTTTATACCTTGGAATAAAAAAACTATATCTTTTATATAATCATATTCCGTCTAACTTAGTAACTGAAAGTCCCTATTTTTATATTGCATTAACAGGAATGATTATTGGGACTCAACTTTTTTTGGCAGGTTTTCTTGGAGAATTAGTCTCTAGAAGCGCTCCAGACAGAAATAAATATCAGGTTGAAGTTAAATTAAATATGTAAATATTATTATTTCGACAAACTTAGAAAATAAACAGCTTACAGATATTAAATAAATAGAGTACTTTGCAAAACTCTTTGCTCATTGCGGTTAGAACAAGAATAAAAAAAAAAGTAAAATAATTATTAATTTATGAAAGTAGTTTTAATCGGGCCGGCCTATCCATTACGTGGTGGGATTGCTAATTTTAACGAAGCACTGGCACAAGCTTTTTATAAAAAAGATATCGATACTGAAATAATTTCTTTTTCGTTGCAATATCCATCATTTCTATTTCCCGGAAAAACACAATTCTCAGAGAGCAAAGCTCCTGAGCATATAAAAATTACCTCGTTAATTAATTCTGTTAATCCTTTTAATTGGTTTAAAGTTGCACGAAAGATTAAAAAACTTAAGCCCGATTATGTTATTGTTCAATACTGGATGCCATTTATGGCTCCTTCGCTTGGCACAATATGTCGTAGAGTAAAAAGACATTCTAACATAAAAGTAATAAGTATTACTCATAATATTATTCCTCACGAGAAATTTCCTTTTTCTAACTTACTAACTAAATATTTTGTTAATGCCTGCAATGGTTTTGTTACTTTATCGAAATCGGTAATTAACGATTTGAATAAATTTACATCGAATAAAAATAAGATATTCCTTCCTCATCCTATTTATAATATTTTTGGAGATAAAGTCGATAAATCTAGTGCCAGAAATTACCTTAAACTACAGAAAGATTCGAAATATATTTTATTCTTTGGTATTATACGAAAATATAAAGGATTAGATTTAATTCTCGAAGCTATGGGTGATAAGCGTATAAAGAATTTAGGAATTAGATTAATTGTAGCCGGAGAATTTTACGAAGACAAAACAAGATATTTAGAAATAATAAATAACAAAGATATTGATAAACAAGTTATCATAGCCGACAAATTTATTCCCGGAGAAGATATTAAATACTACTTTTCGGCAGCCGACATTATTGTACAACCTTACCGCACTGCTACACAAAGCGGGGTAACACAAATTGCTTATAATTTCGAAAAGCCAATGCTTGTAACCGATGTAGGAGGCTTATCGGAAATTGTTCCGAATAATAAAGTAGGTTATGTAACCAAAATTTCTTCGCAGGAAATTGCAAATGCAATTGTCGATTTTTACGAGAATAATAGAGAAGATGAATTTATTAAAAATGTAATAAACGAAAAAAAACGTTTCTCGTGGGAAAAATTTATTGAAGGAATTTTTAATAATTTATGTTAGCTTTTGGCTATTAACTTTCTAATTATTTTCTATTTTATAATTACTCTTTGCAATTTGTAATTAAACAAACAGATGTCTCAACTTCGCTCGACATGACAGTTGGTAGTCTACAGCTCGTGATCGACAGTAGATAATTCATAATTAATAATTCATAACTCATATTTCGTTATTATTTTATTGGTAAGGTAAAAGAAAATTTACTACCCTTCCCTATTTCACTTTCGACCCATATTTTACCGCCATTCTTTTCTACAAATTCTTTGCACAGAATTAATCCTAAACCGGTTCCTTTTTCTCCGGATGTACCTGTAGTCGAAATAGCATCTTCTATTTTAAAAAGTTTATTTATGGCTTTTTTTTCCATACCAATTCCTGTATCGGTAATCGCTATTATTAAATAATCTTCTTTTAATTCTGAAGCTATAGTAACATTTCCGTTATCGGTATATTTAATTGCATTCGACACAAGGTTTCTGATTACTGTACTAATCATATTTTTATCGGCAAATACTTTGTGATTAGTATTTATTTCAGAAACAATAGATATATTTTTTGCATTAGCATTATTCTCGAGCAATTTAAAATTTTCGTCAACCACTTCGCTGACATTAAGCATTTTGGGTAAAAATTCCACACGATTAGTTTGTGTTCTTGCCCACTCTAGTATGTTTCGAAGCAAATCGAGTATATGTTTTGAACTTTCGTTAATAATATTTATATATTCTTTTTTCTTTTCATCATTATAATCGTCAAAATATGTCAGCAAGAATTCAGAATAATTCATAAGAATACCAATAGGATTTATTAAATCGTGACCTATGATAGAAAAGAATTTGTCTTTTGTGGCATTAAGTTCTTTTAAGCGTTTTTCGTTCTGCTTAAGTTTTTCTTCTGCTTTTTTTCTTGCAGTAATATCTTCTTTTATTGCCAAATAACTAATTATTTCATCAGACTCGTTTATTATTGGTGTTATTGTTACTTGCTCCCAAAACAATTTTTCTGATTTTGTTTTATTACAAAACTCACCTTTCCATATTTTCCCGGAAGAAATAGTTTGCCACATTTCGGCATAATATTCTTTTGATTGTACTCCGGCATTTAAAATTCGCGGATTTTTGCCCAATGCTTCTTCTGCAGTAAAACCGGTTAATTCGGTAAATTTGGGATTAGTATATTCAATATTTCCATCTATATCGGTAATAACTATTGTATTTGCACTTTGTTCTACAGCTGTTGAAAGCTTCTTTATCTGTTCTACAGTTTTTTTCCGCTCGGTAATATCTTTCATTAAAGTTAATAAATATTCTCCATCATGTAAATAAATTTTTTCTACAGAAATTAAACCTATAAGGAGTTTTCCTTTCTTTGTTCTTAAAGTTATTTCAAAATCTCTAATAAAAGCTTTTGCTTTTAAAATATCTATTAATTTTTCTCTATCTGATATATTATTAAATATTTTTAGTTCTTTTGCTGTTTTTCCAATTACTTCTGCTTTTTCGTATTCGAGAGTATCTAAAAATGCTTTATTCACATCAATAAACTCCGATTCACCAATTCTGTTTATTGCCATTAATGCCGGATTTAATTGAAATGATTTGGCAAATTTCTCTTCCGAATATTTTAATTTAGAAATATCTTTACTTACACAAAAAAGAACATCTTTCTCGTTCCAGATTCCTTTTGACACTTTTGTTTCGACCGAAATATGTTTTCCTGCTTTAGTAACTAAGGGCACCAAACAATCATTTTTTTTGCCTTGTAATATTTCTATTATCATTTTCTCTGTTTCATCTCTTCGTTCTTTGGAATGAACCAATAAAACACTTTTATTTAAAAGTTCTTCTTCGGAATAAGCCAGTCGTTCTTTTACAGTATCGTTAATTTGTAAAATATTTCCTTGTAAATCTAAAACAAATAAAAAATCGCTAATAGTATTAAAAAAAAATTCGAAATTTTCTTTGATTTTAAAAAGCTCTCGATCTTCTTGCTCTTTTAACAATAACGAAATTATTGCTACTCCAATAAATATACTAAGAAATATTGCCAGAAATAAAGCTATTTCGATATAATCTCTTGCAAAGAATAAAAAATTTATATTCTCGAAAGTTAAAATTACTCGTGTAAATGCTATTAGCGAAAATAAAACATAAATAATTCCTGCAGTAGTACGTAATTTATTTTTCTTATATTTTAAAATTAATTGTATTCCAACAATTATCATCCACACAAAGAACGCAAACGACATATAAGCAATTCTAATATTTTCGTCGGACCTTAAAACACAAATAAAACCAATTGAAAATAATACTGCTACAATTATATAAGAATATAATCTTTTCTTTTTATATATTCCGTCTGATGAAACTATTGAAAACATTTCGATTCCGAGACCCAAAAAAAACAATATACCAAATACTGCAATAGAAAACAAACCGGGAATAATATTCATAAATATTAACAGAATCAAAGCAGCAGCCTGAATAACTTTCCCGGCAATATAAATATTTAATACTCGATTTTTTATTTTGTTGAACTTTAAAAAGAAGAACAGAATAATAGATATTAAAATATTCGAAAGTACAGTTAAAAGTATTATTGTTTTTATATCCATGTAATTATAAATTATTAATAATATAAGAATATTGATTTACTATGGGAGTCTCCATTTAACAATACTCCTTAATTTATTCGTTGTTAATTACAATATTCATTCGTAATTTGTAATTAATTATATTGGCAAGGTAAAAGAAAATTTACTACCCTTCCCCTCTTCACTTTCTACCCATATTTTACCTTTATTCTTTTCTACAAATTCTTTACATAAAACTAAACCTAAACCGGTTCCTTTTTCTCCGGATGTACCTTTAGTCGAAATAGCATCTTCTATTTTAAAAAGTTTATTTATGACTTCTTTTTCCATACCAATTCCTGTATCGGTAATCGATATTATTAAATAATCTTCTTTTAATTCAGAAAATATAGTAACATTTCCATTATCGGTAAATTTTATTGCATTCGACACAAGGTTTCTGATTACTGTACTAATCATATTTTTATCGGCAAATACTTTGTGATTAGTATTTATTTCAGAAACAATAGATATATTTTTTGCATTAGCATTATTTTCTAACAGTATAATATTCTCGTCAACCAATTCAGAAACAGAAAATATTTCAGGGCGTAGTTTAATTCTGTTAGTTTGTGTTCTTGACCATTCTAATAAATTTTGTAATAAATTGAAAGTATTCTTTGAACTATCATTAATAATTTTTGTAAATTCTATTCTTTTTTCTTTACTATAATTAAATAGATTATCTATTAATAAATCGCTAAAATTAACTATACTTCCTATTGGAGTTATAAGATCGTGTGCTATTATTGAGAAGAATTTATCTTTTGTAGCATTCAGTTCTTTTAAGCGTTTTTCGTTTTCTCGTAATTGCTTTCTTGCTCTTCTACGTTCGGTAATATCGAGCAAACTAAATTGTAAAAATTCTTCGCCCTTATACTTTATGCTCATTAGTTGAACTTCTGCATCCCAAATTTCTCCGTTTGCTCTTTGATGTTTCCATTCAAAAATAACAGAATCTTTTTCCATAGCTTTATTAATCTTAGCTATCGCCTCTATCTCAGATGGTTCTCCGTTATATTGAATTTTAGCAGAAACATCGTACGGAGTTTTTCCAAGTACTTCTTCTTTACTATTAAATCCATAAATTTTGATAGCTGCATTATTACAATCGATATATTTTTTTGTTTTCGAATTCATTACAACCATCGGAATGTTCGAATCATAAAATAAAGCCCTATTATACGATTCGCTTTCTTTAAGTTTTTCTTCGGCTTCTTTTCTTGCAGTAATATCTAACACATTTCCCAAAATATATAAAGGTTTCCCATATTCGTCCCTTATAAGCGAGGCATTTAAGATACCAATAATTGTATGTCCATCTTTATGAATAAGTTTTTTTTCTAATTCAAATGAATCAATTTCTCCTTTCCCAAGTTGTTTTTGTTTTTTTAGGTTTTCTGCAATACTATCGGGATAAGTTATATCTTTAATTGTTTTTTGTTGTAACTCTTCTTCGGTATAACCAAGCATATTACAATATGCATTATTTACTGCAATAATTTTATTATCTAAGGTTATTCTTGCAATCGGAAGTATTGTATTTTCATACATTTTTTTAAATTTTTCTTCACTATCACGCAGGGCTATTTCCGTTTTTTTACGCTCGGTAATATCGCGACAAAGAGTAAGCAATTGCCCATCTTTTTCTAAAACAGTTGAGTTTATTTGTATAGGAGTATGTTTACCTTTTTTATCGACATAATTAACTTCTAGATTTCGAATAAAACCTTTATCTACACATTCTCGAATAGCAACTTTGGTTTTTTCTATATTCTGTTTTGCTGTCCATTCCAGCACATTTCGTCCTTTAATTTCTTCTAAGGTAGAATGCCCGCTTAAACCAATATAAACAATATTTGCATCTATTACAAAACCCTTTTTATCGGCAATAAGGTAACCTGTGTTTGTTGTTTCTATAAGGTTACGATACTTTTCTTCGCTTTTTTTAATTATTTCTTCGGCTTGAAAGCGTTGAAAAGTATTTGCTAAAATCTGTGATACTATTTGTAAAATATGTAAACTATCATTATCCCAGATTTCTGTTTTCTCAACATTATTAAAACCAATAAAACCAATAAGATTATTATTAATGCTTAAAGGCAAAATAATAACAGATTTAATATCTTGACTTTCGAATATTTCTTTTTCAGCAGCAGCTTCCTCAAGCAAGTCTTCAATATCTTTTATATAAATTGATTCACCCTTCCTTAATCTCATCATCAACCAAGGAAAAATATTTGTTGGCAAATTTTTACGATTATTAATCTGTGGAGTAACACCTTTATTACACCACTCATACTCACTACTCATTATTTCTTCATTATTGTTAATTAAGAAAAGATATGAGCGACTTGCATTACTATATTCCCCAATAACTTTTAGAAGATTATTTATTGAATCGTCTTTATTATAGATACCAACAAAATTTGATGAGATATTAGATATTAACTCTTGAAATTTTAAATTATGTTTTAATCTTTCTTCTGCTTTTTTCTTATCTGTAATATCTCGAGTTGTTTCAACAACATATGAAATTTCGTTTTTCTGATTAAATATAGGATATGCATAGGTCTCGAAATACCTTACACTACCATCATACAATATAATGCTATTTTCAGACTTATAACTTTCTTTCTTTTCAAAGACATGCTTAACGGTACAATTTTCACATAGATCTTGTCTATTATGGTATATCTCGTAGCATTTTTTACCTATTATTTCTTCTTGCTTTAAATTTTTTATTTGAAGTAATTTTAAATTTGTTAGAACAATTTCAAAATTCGAATTTATTAGATGTATAGGATTGGGATTATTATTAAATATAGCTTTAAATTTTTCTTCACTTTCTTCAGCTTTTTCTATTACTTTCGATAATTCTTCATTAATATCTTTAATATACTCTATACTTTCTGTTAATTCTTCGTTTACAGAAAGGTATTCTTCATTTTGTAATATAAGTTTTTCGTTTAGTTCTTTAAATTTTTTTTCGTTTTGCTTACGTTCAGTAATATCAAGTAATGATGCGATACTAATTTTTGTCTCTGGAATAATATCAATGGTAAGAAATATATCTTTTATTTCGTTATTTTTATTTACGAACCTAAACTCATAATTATTTAAGCCTATTTTATTTATTTTTCGTCTTAGTTTATGCTGCTCTTTCATCATTTCAATGTCATCAGAAAGAACAAATTCAGTCCAATACTTCTTGCCTTCAATTTCTTTGGCTGAATATCCCGATAGTTCTTCAAATTTTGTATTGACCGAAGAAATTATCATATTTTCTTCGATAATAATAGAGGCAGTTCCTGTATTCTCAAAAACAGACCTGTATTTTTCTTCGCTCTTACATAATATTGCTTCCGCTTCGCGTTCATCTGCAACATCCTGAATAGCAACCTGTAAGACTTCATCTCCGTCGAGTTCTATTAAATTAATAGTTACTTTTGCAATAAACTCCTTTCTTTTCGAATCAATAAGAATACAATCGAAAGTCATATGTTTTTTATGCATTATATCTTCCAAAAAATTTTTAAGTCTATTGGAAGTTAATTCGTTGTTGAATTGGTATTTTGGAGAGAATTTATCGAGTGTTAAACTTAGCATCTGCTCTTTCGATTTACAAGCAAATAATTTCATTGTAGCATTGTTAACATCAAACAATCCTTTCTCAGGATGCAAAATTGCAAAAGCAATAGGAGATTTTTCGAATAAAACATTATATCGTTCTTTTTCCTTATTTATCTCATTTTCGGTTTTACTATTCTTATTAATATTTGTAAATATTGTAACAAAATGATATTTTTCGGGAGAGTAAACTGTTACATTATAGTATTTTTTTTGAGCATCGGAATAATATTCGAAGTATTTCTCACCACCATTTAAGGCAACTTTGCCATACAAAGCTACTTTATTTAATTCATCTTCTCTATTTTCTGAAAACACATTAGTAGCTTGTTTATTTATTATCTCGCTTCTTTTTAAACCGGATAATCTTTCAAATTCGCTATTTACATCAAGAAATATATAGTTAGCAGGTAATCCTTCTTCATTTAAAATGATTTTATGAAGAGCAAAGCCTGAAGGTGCTGTCTCAATTATCTTATTAAGAAATTCTTCTTGCATATTAACTAGTAAAGTAAATTCTATTTTAAAATAAAATTACTAAAAATTATCCACTTTTATATTTTCAAATACATATATTTTAATAAATATTATCAAAATACTTATTGTTTTTTACTCAGTTAAACAACAACAAACAAGTAAACAACAACAGATATCGAATGACAAACAACAAATCACCAACAAGTTACTTGATACACCAACAATAAAAATCGGATGACATAATCAATAATTATATCATCCGATAACATTTCTTATGCTTTACTATCTTATTCTACTTTTTAAGAATTAGTTCGTTATTTGTTTTTTTGTTCCAAATATCAATCAATTTTTTAAAATTCTTATAATCTTCTACAGCAATATACTTTTTATTAATTTTTAACAACTTTTCTATAAGTAACACATTACTGTCTAGCTTACAACTAATAATAACATTACCTATATCGTTTTTCATTTCTATATTAATAGGATTAACAAACTGTATACTATCGGGAAGTTCAATACTAAATTTATATGTCTCGTCGATAGTAGAGTTCAAAATTAATGGACTTGTTCTATTTTCTTCTAATGCTCTTAAATGTGATGCTTTAATCCCCAATGAACTATTAGGAATATTCAAGAAATAGTAATTACCTTGTTCTTTCCATATTTTTTTGCACTTAATATCGGCAGTTACGCTACATGCTGAGAAATCGAAATTTTGAAGTTCAAAACTATTTATCATCTTACTTTTTGTCATAGAAGCAATTACTTGCTTGGCATTATTTTTATCTTTTAATAAGTCGAAATATGGATTTGCTGCCCCTGATATTTCTGCCTTCATATTTCCTTTTACGTTTCCATCAATATTCATTTTTAATGATGTAACGAAAGATATTTTATTCTCGATATCTGCAATATTTGCGTTAGCATCGAACTTCTCGCCATTAATATTAACAATAACACCATTGTCGAGATTAAAAGCCAAGTCGTTCTTTTGCTTACTATTTAATGATAAAATCATGTCTCTGCCATCGATATTAACTTTTACCAAATAATATCCAAAAGTTTTAAGATTTCCAATCTCTTTATCGAAAGTAAACTCAGGATATGCAAACAAAATATCAGCATCGAAACCCGATAATTTTAATAACTCGACAAATAAAAAGTTTTTTTCTATAAGACTTGCTCTATTGCTCTTCCACACATGATTAAGCGAATTCATCTTATATCCTGTAAACTCAATTGGCACACTAATTAGATTTATTTCATTTGCTACAATATTTTTTATAATCGCAATTTTCTCGATAGGTTTTTCTACTCCCTGCAATTTTTCTTTTATAGTTTTCTTAATATTATCATTTAAATTTAAATCGATATTATTTTTAATATTAGCTAAAGCATCGTTCATATTTGCTGTACTAAAAATTAAACGTGGCAAATAAGATCCATCATGTGGCACATTATAATCATGCGATAACGCAGTTATATTACCGAATCTCCATGTATATATAGTAAAATTGCCCTTTTTCGATATTTTTGGTTTTACAGAAGAATTAAGCAATTTATAATTCAATGTTTTTCCTTCAGGAATTTTTACAATAATTTTTTGATTATTCACAGGCGATTTCTCGGACAAGACAATATTTTCCGACAAATATGGATAATATCCTTTTTCACTTTTTATATTATAATCGAGATTTACAGTAGCACCTACTTCGAGTCCAACATGAGTAATAACCATTTCGCGTAAATTATTATATTCAGGCGAACCGGCAGCAAAATGTGGTAAAATTTCGTTTAAAGCATTTGCAGGCGATTCTACTTTTTTACCATCAAGCATAGTAGTTTCAGATTTTACAACATCTAAGACTTGGTGTAGAGGATTATAAACAACAAATGTTTCACCATATGCTCTATTAAACGAGTAATGTGTTAGATATTTTAACTCGTGATGATATTGATAATCGATAGAGCCATCGGAATTCAATTGATATTCTTTTGTAATAGATTTGAATACTGCATCAGTATCAGGTTCACGATTACTTGTACACGAACTAATTATAAACAAAATACCTAGTACTGCTATTATATTTAATTTTTTCATATTATTTGAATTTCTATTTTATTAACTATTAGTTAGTTTAAATTTTATTATTTCGAATGTAATGGCTATTTAAATAAATCTTAATATAGATATCTCCATTACGCTATGTTTCAGTCGATATAACAAGGTATATTATAGATGAACTAATCATAGACTAAAAATAATAAACTAACGAGATAATATTACTTTCTCGTCGGCAAATTTTTGTTGAGCTTCAACAACCGATTTGTAATTATCCCACTCTTTGGCTTCAAAAACTCTTTTCTTAATTGTAATAGTCTCGTTTAAAACAAGCTTATTCTCGTTTATAGTATATGCTCCTTCAAAAGCAGCTGCAGTACCATCAATTTTATCTGATTCGGGTAAATAATTTGAATCTTTAAAACTTGGCAAAGATATTGTCTCTGAAAGATTTACTAATCTGCTACAGCCATCTCTGAAAGAATATTTTCTTTTTTCGATACTAGTATTAGCATACAAATGCGATTGTGCTCTTTTAAAGATATTTGATGCAACAAGCGGAGTAAATACTATTTCATTCTTGGTAACGATAGCATAATTTGGGATAATATATTTAATCTCGATATGAATTGGATCTTCCATATATGCATATGGCTTATTATAAGTCATTTCAACAATTTGAATATCTTGCCATATTTTAACAAGTTCTGTTTTTAACGCTTTATCCCATTGGTCTTTTCTGTTTCTGGTAAAAATTCCACGCATAGAAGCATCTGATTGTCCATCGGCATCAACTATTATTGTTCCTTCGAGAGTTCCATTTTCTAATATTGTAGAAGTTCCTTTTATTGATAAAGGGTGATTTTCAGGTTCAGAAATTGGAGTAATCATAAGGTCGGCACCTTCGGGAACACCCATTAAATAATTTTGTTGTTGCTCTCTACTCGACCACTCTTCGCGCACAAAAGGTACCCATGTAGGGTCTAAGAGTTTATATTTTCCACTTCGAAGTTTTACAATAGTTACACAATGGTTAAATTGATCGACAGGAATATCTTCTATTCTTGAACCGGCCATTGTCATTGCAGGATATGATTCGAAACCGGCAGCACGCAACATAGTAATTGCCATACCTGCTTTATCTTTACATACGCCACAACGATCGGAGAAAGTCATTTCGCCTTTATGCAAAGTATAGCCTTCGCCTTCGCCCATTGATATTCCACTATATCGTATATTATCTGCTACCCAATGGTTAATTTTAGAGATACTATCCATCTCGCATGTTGCTCCTTTTAATATCTCTGCAACTTTTTTACCAATTTCGGGAGTAGAATCGAAGCTGCCAAAATCTTCGTTTACTCCATAAAACCACAACGATTTAGTTTCCCAATCGGGACTAGTTGTCATTAATAATTTAGGAGCAACATCAGATATTCCTACCATTCCTTTTTCGCGTTTTATTGGCAATATGTTCTTCTTGGTAAAAGTATATAAAGTCTTATCTCCGAGATTTTTTGATTCGGCTTTCACATCACCGTTAAAAAATTTATATTTAAAATATTTTGAATTAGGCACTTTTACTGTGTATATTTTTTCTACTATAGGTTGATTGTTCCAAAATTCAACAATATCGTAAAAATGACCTCGCATAGGAGGTATATATTTCGAATCGTCAACGGCATCTTGTTGCAATAATGCATAAGTAAATCCTTTTTTAAACATCTTTACTTCGATAGCATCTCCGGGTTGAAGTTTTCCAATATCAATCATTTTTTTTCGTGCACCCCAATAAATCATATGAGCAGGGGCCGGGAAATCTTGAACTTTAGACATATCTAATACATCAATTTCCCCATTATTACGATAAATTTTTACTTCCTTAACATCTACATATGCTGATAAAGGATCGTAATCGAAAGTAAGGAAATTAAGCTCTTTTGCTCCTTGCTCGGTTAACACTTTATACAATCGATGAATATTGTTATAACTCAAACCTGTTTCTTTAACATCAACATCGGTTCTATCATAAACAATAAGATAATCGGCTCCGGGATAATCTTTTGTATCTCCAGCTTTCTTGATTAAGTCTTTCGGTCCGGCATACAGACTTACGAATACAAAAACAAGAATTAAAGTAGGTATTAATTTTTTTAACATAATTATAGGTTTAATTTTTAGATTTTTAAAGATACTGAATATTACAGTACTTTTTTACAAAGTTAGATGAATTGAACTAAAAATAGTTTAATATTTAGGCAGGTGTTATTTCGACAAGCTCAACAAGCATATTTCGATAGTCTCAATAATGATTCATCGCCTAGCTCAGAATCCGAAACATGCTAAGAATCAAAAACATACTCAAAATCAAGAAAAATACACTGTCCCCTTAAGCTTGTTGCCAACAATCCCCCTACAAAGAAAATTCGTTGAGTTTTTAAGCTAACGAAAAAAAAATTTTGGGTTTAAAATAAATAAATTTAAAAATTATTAATTAACTAAAAATAAAACAATTAACTTTGATGTTAATTGGAATGTTGTGGCGGTTCGGTAATTAATACA
>CAZDCZ010000002.1:0-71981 GCA_964504155.1 uncultured Bacteroidales bacterium
TTACAAAATATTAATTCTAATTATTTACACTACAATATTAATTATTTTTTTAGGTACAAAAATTACTTTTCTTGGTTCTTTTCCATCAAGCCATTTTTGTGAATTTTCATGATTCAAAACTATTTCTTCTACTTTTTCTTTTGTAATATCAGCCGGTAATTCAAGTTTAAATCTCATTTTCCCATTAAACGAAACCGGATAAGTTATTGTATCTTCGATTACATATTTCTTTTCGAATTTTGGGAACGATGCAAAACTAATGCTTTCGACATTTCCTGCTTGTTGCCATAATTCTTCGGTAATATGAGGAGCAAAAGGAGATAATAGAACAAGTAATTTCTCTAGTATTTCTCTTTTATTACATTTTAAAGCAGTTAATTCGTTAGTACAAATCATAAATGCACTTACCGATGTATTAAAAGAAAAATTATCAATATCTTCTCCAATTTTTAGTATTGTTTTATGAAGAATCTTTTGCTCATCATTTGATGCTTTTTCGTCGGACAAATAAAACTTATTTTCTTGGTTATGAAATAATCGCCAAAATTTTCTTAAAAACTTATGCACACCATCTATTCCATTAGTATCCCATGGTTTCGACATCTCTAAAGGACCTAAAAACATCTCATACATTCTTAAAGTGTCGGCTCCATACTGTTCGACCATAATGTCGGGATTTACAACATTATATAACGATTTCGACATCTTCTCGACTGCATAGCCACAAATATATTTGTCATTTTCGAGAATAAATTCTGCAGAATTATATTCCTGATTCCATTTTTTAAATGCTTCGATATCTAAAATATCGTTTTCTACAATATTTACATCAACATGAATTGGAGTAACATCATAATCTTTTTTCAAATTTACTGACACGTATTTATTAGAGCCCTTAATTCTGTATACAAAATTTGAGCGTCCTTGCATCATTCCTTGATTAATAAGTTTTTTGAACGGTTCTTCTTCGCACACCCAACCAATATCGAATAAAAATTTATTCCAGAATCTGGAATATATTAAATGCCCTGTAGCATGCTCTGTACCGCCAATATATAAATCAACATTGCGCCAGTATTTATTTGCTTCTTCCGATACAAGAGCATCATTATTTTTACTATCCATATATCTTAGGTAATAAGCCGATGAACCGGCAAAGCCCGGCATTGTACTAAGTTCATATTGGCAACCGTCTTTTGTTTTCCAATCACTAGCTCTACCTAAAGGAGGTTCTCCGTCTTCGGTTGGCAAGTATGCATCGACTTCGGGAAGTTCTAATGGCAATTCATCTTTATTAACAACATATGGTAATCCTTCTTTAAAATATACCGGAAAAGGTTCTCCCCAGTATCTTTGTCTACTAAAGATTGCATCTCTCAAACGGAAATTTATTTTTCCCTTACCTATTTTTAATGATTCTATTTTTTTAACAGCAACAGATACCGCATCTTTCACATCTAATCCGTTAAGGAAATCAGAGTTTATTAATTTTCCTTCTTTAGCATCGTACGATTCTTTTTCTATATTACCACCCGAAACAACTTCAATAATTGCTAAATTGAAATGCTTAGCAAAAGCATAATCGCGAGCATCGTGAGCAGGCACAGCCATAATTGCTCCTGTACCATAACCCGAAAGTACATAATCGCTTATCCAAATAGGAATATCGTCTCCTGTAAAAGGATGTACTGCATAAGCTCCGGTAAATGCTCCACTAACAGTTTTTACCTCGGTAAGTCTTTCTCTCTCGGTTTTCTTTTTTGTTTTAAGAATATAGTTTTCAATCTCTTTTTGTTGTTCTTTAGTAGTTACTATATTTACTAAGTCGCTTTCCGGAGCAAGAACCATAAAAGTAGAACCAAATATTGTATCAGGGCGAGTAGTAAAAACTTCAAATTCTGTATCAGAATTTTTTACCTTAAATTTTATCTCTGCACCTTCTGAACGCCCAATCCAATTTTTTTGTATTTCTTTAAGAGAATCTGTCCATTCTAATTTTTCAATATCGTTAAGCAAACGTTCTGCGTAAGCAGAAATTCTTAAAGACCATTGACGCATTATTTTTTGTTCAACCGGATATCCTCCACGAACCGACAAGCCTTCTTTTACCTCATCGTTAGCGAGCACTGTTCCTAATTTTGGACACCAATTTACCATTGTATCTGCCAGAAATGCTAATCGATAATTTAACAACACTTCTTGCTGTTGATTCGGTGTCATATTTAACCAAGTTGCAGCCGAAAAATTTTCTATATCGCCACAAGCCGCTTCAATATTTATATTACCATTTTTCTCGAACTCGCTAATAAGCCCATTAATAGTTTCTGACTTATTTGTTTTATTATTATACCAATGCTCAAACAACTCAATAAATACTCTTTGTGTCCATTTATAATATTCGGGGTCTGATGTTCTAAACTCGCGATTCCAATCGAAAGAAAAGCCTATTTTATCTAATTGTTCTCTATATCTTTTTATATTAATATCTGTAGTAATGGCAGGATGTTGACCTGTTTGAATAGCGTATTGTTCTGCAGGCAACCCAAATGCATCGTATCCCATAGGATGCAACACATTATATCCTTTTAAACGCTTATATCTCGATACTATATCGCTAGCAATATATCCTAATGGATGACCAACATGCAAACCTGCTCCTGATGGATATGGGAACATATCTAAAACGTAATATTTTGGTTTTGAGTGATTAATTTCTGCTTTAAAAGTTTCATTTTTCTCCCAATATTTTTGCCATTTCTGCTCTATTTGTCTATAATCGTAATCCATATTATATTTTCTTTACTAAAAATTATTTATTTTGCGAAATTATAAAAAGTTTACGACTTATTTCCCAAAGATTCTTGAATTTGAAAATTTAAGTTTTTATTTTAAAAAATTTTCTCACAGAATAGGAGTACATAGCAATTTATTTTTATAAATTTGCACACATACCGGTCCAGTAGTTCAATTGGATAGAATATCAGATTTCGGCTCTGAGGGTTGGGGGTTCGAGTCCTCCCTGGATCACAAAAAAAGCGTTTCGACAAAATATTGAAACGTTTTTTTATTTTTAGATATCTGTTTACTTAACGAGAAATAATTTAATAAGAGAAGACCCTATTTGATTTTTATCGAAGTGAATTAATATATCGTAAAAGCCTGTCTTATTACATTTTAATATAAATTTCTCGTAATATTTATCATTAAAAGTATTTGTAACAACAACTTTTTCATTATCTAACACTTGAACAATTGCTATACCGGGGAAATCTCCAATATGATTAAGCACAGTAAATTTATATAAAGAGCCTTTATTTAATGTTACAGTTATAAAATATTCATTTTCATATTGATTCTCACTAATCTCGTCTAATTCAAACTTAAATTCCTTTATAAAAATACTTTTTTGAGCATATGCAGAATAGGAAAATAATTGTAAAAAGAGAATAAAAATAAAAAAATAAAACTTCTTCATTATTTTTGTTTATTAAAAAAGTACTATTCTAATTCGTTATACAATAAGATTATTTTAAAGTTATAAAAGTTAGTACAATTTTTTAAACCTACAATATTTATTTAAAATAATTAATCGTAATACAAATGTATTTATAATTAAGTTTTTATGCAAAAAAAATAGAGAAGCAAATTGCTTCTCTATTTTTTTTAGAAAGTATATTTTAATAAACACTTTCTACACTACGTGTAGAATAATTTATTTTCAATGCACTACTTCTTCTCAGAGCTTGCTTTACATCAGTAACTATACCCATTCTTGTTTCTTCATCTACTTTAAGCGATGTTGTCATAAAAGGTCTTTCCTTTTCGTCCATTTTTTCTCTTTCGGTAGTAATATAATCGCGAATGTCTTCTACTTTAGCATAAGCATCGTTTAGTTGTATTCTAGGTTCAGTACCATACTTTGATATATTTTTTGGTTGACCTATGTAAATATAACTAACAAGTGATTTTTTCTCTAGTTTTTTAATCTCTGTAGCACCAGGTACATGAATCTTAAGATTAACAGATGTATCTCTCATGTGAGTAGTAACCATAAAGAAAAATAATAACATAAAGATAATATCCGGTAGAGATGCTGTTGAAACAGCAGGTATTCCCCCTTTTCCTTTTCTTTTAAAACTAGCCATAATTATCCTCCTATATTTTTTGGTTCAGCTTCGGAAATAACCTGAGGATACACCTTACGAACAGCTTTTCCTTGCTCTTCGTTAAGATTATCATATTTTTTTCCAAATTTAGTAAGAGCTAATTCATCTCGAAGTTCGTTATAAGCCGCAGCTAATTCATTTTGAACTTTAATGTACATACCATAAGAAGTACCATTATCATTCTGTAACGAAATAATTCCTTTCGAAACCATTACATTTCCAAAATATGGGATATCCCTTTCTACTTTTTCAGGTAGATTTTCTTTATCTTCTTTATTCGCGATAAATTCTTTAGCTTTTTCTCTTAATCCACGAATATCCATTTGTCTACCTTCAACCATTAATCGGTCTTGTTGATCGATAAGAACTACAAAAACATTACGTTCTTTAATTTCTTTCTGCTCATCAACTTGATCTTGATTTTCTGGCATTGGAGGCAATTTCCTGGACAAACCGGTATCTGTATCCATTGTAGTTGCAACAAGGAAGAATATAAGCAATAAAAAAGCTATATCCGCCATTGACGAACCATCAATTTCGACGTTCATTCTTTTTGCCATAAATATAATTATTTAATTAAAAGTTTTTGATAAAATTACACTTACCAATAATCTTTTATATTATTTAAACATATTGACAATTTCAGTATAGAAAACTGATAACATTGCAATACCCACTAAAAAATACATTGTATATATTCCTGTTCCTACATATTTCAAAACATTAGAAATATTATATTCATTATTACCTGCAAAACGAATTGGCTCTGTAGAAGCAAACATATATGCAACAAAAACTACAACTGCAATTGCTAATATCCCTAATAAACTCTTCTTTATGTCTTTAGGATTACGTATCATCTGAAATATTGGGAATGCTACTGTAAGTATCACTGCCAAACCTGTTAAAATATAACCCCACACAATAAATAGTTGAGTATATACAGGTTGTTCAGTTCCGGGGATATCTCCTCCAAAATAAAACATTAATCCAAAAAGAGCAGAAACAGCAATAAGGACAATGAAAAGAATCCTAATTAGCTTATTCATAATTATTTATTTTTTTGTGTGTGTTTAACTAAAATATCTATTAAAGAAATTGATGCATTTTCCATATCATTAACAATACCATCGATTTTTGAAATAATATAGTTATAAAATATTTGAAGAATTACACCAACTATTAATCCAGAAACAGTTGTAATTAAAGCAAGTTTAATACCACCGGCAACTAATGTAGGAGATATATCACCAGCTTGTTGAATAGAGTCAAAAGCACCAATCATACCAATAACGGTACCCATGAAACCAAGCATAGGAGCAATACCTATAAATAATGCTATCCAAGTAATACCTTTTTCAAGTAAACCAACTTGAACACCGCCATATGCAACAACTGATTTTTCAACAACTTCAACACCTTCATCAATTCTGTCTAGTCCTTGATAAAAAATACTAGCAACAGGACCTCTTGTATTTCTACAAATTTCTTTAGCAGCTTCAACTCCACTTTCATCAAGAGCAGTTTCAATACTATTTAAAAGCTTTTCAGAATTTGTTGTCGAAAGATTTAAGTAAATAATTCTTTCGATTACAATAGCTAAACCAAAAATTAAACAAAGTAAAATTGTACCCATAAAAGCAGGTCCACCTTCGATAAATTTTTGTTTAATCTGTTTGTGTATTGAAGTACCTTCTTCGATTTCTTCAACTAGAACTTCAGCTTCTGTTGTTTCTGTAACAGCTGCAGTATCAACAGTAGTTTCCATTTCTGATGAATCGACTTCTTCTGTAGCAGCTGTTTCATTAGTATTGTCTTCCTGAGCAACTAAGTTCATTGATGCCCCATAAGAAAGCATACCAAAAACTGCTAAAAATGCAAATAATTTTTTCATGATTTGATTTCTGTTTTTAATTATTAACGATTTCTATGATTATAAAATTATAAAAAAAATGCAACTTATTAAAATTTCAAGCGGAGAAAGTGGGATTCGAACCCACGATACCGTTTCAGACAGTATACACGCTTTCCAAGCGTGCGCCTTCGACCACTCGGCCATCTCTCCAACGAATATTTTTTCGGTTCGCAAAGTACAAAAAATAATATAAAAAATATAAAAAAAAATAATAATTTCTCACAAACCTATAAAATAAATAATAATTTTGTAAACTACCTACTACAAATGGGCTACTTCGACTTCCTGTTTTGTCATTTCTCCTTTTAGAGGTTTTTCCAGACATTTAATAATGTCAGAATCCGCGGAATATTGCCCCAAAAGACACATAAGTTTAGTTACTGCAGCTTCTGTAGTAATATCATAACCACTAATAACTCCTGTCTTACTTAATTCATTACCTGTTTCGTATTTGCTCATATCTACGCTACCTGCATTACACTGGGTAATGTTTAATACTATTTTACCTTTTTTTATAACACTTTCTATTTCATCGATAAACCATCGACTTGTAGGAGCATTCCCAGCACCATAAGTTTCTATTATTACAGCTTTATTATTGTCGATATTTAATATTGTATGCAAAACTTCCTTAGTCATTCCCGGAAAAATCTTACATATAACAATATTGGAGTTTAAATTCGTATTTATCGACAAATCTTTTTTTATTGTTGGATAATGAATTGCTCCATAATTATACTTAATATTAATTCCGGCTTCGGCAAGACAAGGATAATTCGGAGATTCAAAAGCATTAAAATATTCGGCATTGTGTTTTGTTGTTCTATTTCCACGAAATAGTTTATTTTCGAAATATATACAAACTTCCGGCACCATTGCTTGGTCGTTTTTTGATGCCGCAGCAATTTCAATGGCAGAAATAATATTTTCTTTTCCATCTGTTCGTAAAGTTCCAATTGGCAATTGAGAACCCGTAAAAATTACTGGTTTTTGTAAATCTTCCAGAATAAAACTTAATGCTGAGGCAGAAAAGGCCATTGTATCGGTACCGTGAAGTATTACAAATCCATCGTATTTTTCGTAATTGTCTTTTATAATATTAGCTAAATCAATCCACACATCAATATTTAAGTTTGAAGAATCGATTAAAGTAGTAAAAGAATGAGTAGATAGATTATATCCAAATTGATTTAATTCAGGAACTTGATTTAAAATTTGATCGAAATTAAAAGGAGTTAACACTCCTGTATCAGGATCATTAACCATTCCAATTGTTCCTCCGGTATATATTATTAAAATAGATGGTACTTTTTTCACTTTATTATTATTTATAAAATTTACTTATCGCAAAGCTTTTGTTATAAAACACAAATATAAAACATTTAGAAATTAAATATCTCTTTTGTATTTGCATAACATACTTCGGCTACTTCTTCAATTGTTATATTTTTTATTTGAGCAATTTTCTCGGCTATATATATAAGATAACTACTTTCGTTTCTTTTCCCTCGTTTAGGTGTTGGGGCTAAATACGGAGAATCGGTTTCTAAAACAATATTTTTTATATCTACATTCTTTAATGTTTCAGACAAATTAGAATTTTTAAATGTAAGAATACCTCCTATTCCAATTTTAAAACCCCAGTTAATTATTTTTTCGGCTTGTTCTCTATTACCCGTAAAACTATGAAAAATACCGGTTAACTTTTCGTTCTTTTCTTTTTCTACAATTTCAAATATTTCGTTAAAAGACTCTCTTGCATGAATAATTATAGGCAAATTACCTTCTTTTGCCATATTTATCTGATATCGAAACACTTCTTGTTGTTCTTTAATAAACGTTTTATCCCAATATAAATCAATTCCAATTTCTCCAATAGCATAAAATTTTTCTTTCCCAAGGTATTTTTCCAATTTATTTAACTCATCTTTATAATTTTCATCAACAGACGTTGGATGTAATCCTATCATAGGAAAACAATTCTTCGGATAACTATGAGATAATTCTAATAATTTGTCAATTGATTTTGAATCGATATTTGGCAAAAACATTTTCTCAACACTACTATCAATAGCCCTTTTTACAACAATATCTCTATCATCGTCAAATTGTGTGAGATAAAGATGTGTGTGAGTATCAATAAATTTCATAATTATTAACTATTAAACTTTACTAATAAAATAAAGTTGCAAACATATTAAAATAGTTAATATAAAAAAAGAGGAGTTAAAAAACTCCTCTTTAATAAATATTACTCATTAATAATTAAACAGCACCTTGAGCAAGCATAGCATCTGCAACTTTAACAAATCCTCCAACATTTGCTCCTTTTACATAATTAACAAATCCATCAGATTCTTTTCCATATTTTTCGCAAGTTTTATGGATATTAATCATAATGTTATGTAATCTTTCGTCAACTTCTTCAGCTGTCCAAGGTAGTCTCATTGAATTTTGTGTCATCTCGAGACCTGATACAGCAACACCTCCGGCATTAGCTGCTTTTCCGGGAGCATATAAAACTTTATTATCAAGAAACACATTTATAGCACCAAGTTCAGATGGCATATTTGCTCCTTCAGAAACACAATAACATCCGTTTGCAACCAGAGTTATTGCTTCTTCTTCTGATATTTCATTCTGAGTAGCACAAGGTAATGCAACATCACATTTTATTGACCAAGGACGTTTGCCTTCAAAATATTCAACCCCAAATTTCTCGGCGTATTCTTTTATTCTTCCTCTCTTAATATTTTTAAGCTTCATAACAAAAGCTAATTTTTCAGTATCGATTCCTTTTGGGTCATAAATATATCCTCCTGAGTCGGAAAGGGTTACTACTTTTCCTCCAAGTTGAATAACTTTTTCGGTAGCATATTGGGCTACATTACCGGAACCTGAAATTAAAACTATTTTATTTTTAAAACTTTCATTTCTAGTTTTCAACATCTCTTCGGCAAAATATACATTTCCGTATCCTGTTGCTTCAGGTCTCACCAGGCTGCCACCAAAAGAAATTCCTTTTCCGGTTAAAACGCCTGTAAATTCATTTTTTAATCGTTTATATTGACCAAACATATAGCCAATTTCTCGCCCACCAACTCCAATATCTCCGGCAGGAACATCTGTATCGGGGCCAATATGACGGAATAATTCTGTCATTAAACTTTGGCAAAAACGCATTACTTCGTTATCTGATTTTCCTTTAGGATCGAAATCTGACCCCCCTTTTCCTCCACCCATAGGCAATGTAGTTAAACTATTCTTAAGCACTTGCTCAAAAGCAAGAAATTTTAATATTCCTAAATTTACTGTTGGGTGAAAACGCATTCCTCCTTTATAAGGACCTATTGCGCTATTCATTTCTATTCTATAACCTTTATTAATTTGTATTTCTCCTTTATCGTCTAACCATGGAATTCTAAATAAAATTACTCTTTCCGGCTCCGTCAGTCTCTCAAGGATTTTTGCATATTTATACTTTGGATTTTCCTCAATATAAGGAATAAGTGATTCGGCTACTTCTTGAACTGCCTGATGAAATTCGTTTTCATGTTGATTTTTGGCAATTACCTGAGACATAAATTGTTCTACTTTTTGATCCATAATTAGTTTAATTTTTAGTTTGTAATTTTTTGGTTATACTAAACAAACTTATAAAAAAAAATAAAGCAATACATCAATTTTACATTTCTTAAGCAAAGTTATTTAACAATCGTTCATAACATTGCTGAATATTCAAGCAATTCGGTTAAATATATTTGTAATATGTTTAACAACAGACATAAGTTTTGTCAATAAATATAAGTAGAATTTATTTTATATGCTTTCCCCGGCAACGAAGCAACAACACCCTGAAATTCAAGACTTAGCAGAACTGGAGATACTTTACTACTTGGCATATTTACTTTTAAACAGATTATATCGATTGTAACAGGATTACTATCTTTTAAAGCAGACAGGATTATTTTTTCATCTTCAGAAAATTCAACAAATAATTTTGTTTGAATATTATTTTTGGGAAGGTTTTGTTCCCAACCCAATATATATTCAATATCGGCAATACTTTCGATTAATCCTGCTTTATTACTTTTTATTAATTTATTACATCCGACAGAATATTTATCGGAAACACGCCCGGGAAAGGCAAAAACATCTCTATTATAAGAATTTGCAATATCGGCAGTTATAAGTGCCCCTCCTTTTACAGCCGATTCTACGACAATCGTAGCATCAGACAATCCTGCAATTATTCTATTCCTTCTAACAAAATTTGTTCTCAAAAATTTTGCTTCAGAGGTAAAATCCGACACTAAAGCTCCGTTACTACTAATTTTATCTGCAACAGGTTTATGTATAGAAGGATATAAATTGTCTAATCCATGGCCTAAAACAGCAATAGTATCTAATCCGTTTTCTAAAGCAGTATTATGAGCACAAATATCGATACCATATGCAAGACCGCTTACTATAATTGGTTTATGAGATTTTATATTTTTTACTAAGTTTTTACAATTTTCGATTCCTATTTCTGTTGCATTACGAGTCCCAACAATACTAATTACTTTAGTATTATTAAAATCGACATTTCCCTTAGTATATAAGACCATAGGTCCATCGGGACAATTTTTCAATCTAACAGGATAATCATTATCTAAATAAAAGCGCGCATTAATATTATTTTTAATAATAAATTCTATTTCTTTTTCAGCTTTCTCGAAATATTTTTTGTTATTAGTAATATTGCTAACAAGTTGAGTACCTATATTGGGGATTTTTTGTAATCGACCTGCTGTTTCTTTAAATATTCCATCAACACTACCAATATAAGAAACAAGATTTCTGGCAATAACCGGTCCCACCTTAGGAATAAGGCTTAACGCTATTTTATTTAATAAAGATTTGTTTTCCATTTTATCAATATCATTATTTTGTTCTTACAACAAATCTAATATTTTTTTATTTTATTTTACTATAATTCAAAAATGTAAAAATCACACAATATTATAATAAACAAGAAAAGACTGCCCAAACGAGCAGTCTTTTCAAACCTTAAATTACAAACTAAAATTTTAGAGTAAATTAAATTACTCCTTGGTCTAACATAGCGTTAGCAACCTTAAGGAAACCTCCGATATTAGCACCTTTAACATAGTCAACGTGTCCTTCAGCATCTTTACCATATTTAACACATGTTTCGTGAATGCTACACATTATACCATTTAATTTTTCGTCAACTTCTTCTGCTGCCCAATTCAATTTCATTGAGTTTTGAGACATTTCAAGACCAGAAACAGCTACACCACCGGCATTAACTGCTTTACCAGGACCAAAAGGAGTTTTACTTGAATGGAAAGCTTCAACTGCTTCAGGAGTACAACCCATGTTTGAAACTTCAGCAACAGCTTTAACACCATTCTCTATTAATTTTTTTGCATCATCACCATTCAATTCGTTTTGAATTGCACATGGCATAGCTATATCACATTTAACACCCCATGGTTTTTCACCTGGGAAAAATTTAGCTCCTTTAAATTTATCAGCATAAGGAGCTACAACATCATTGTTAGATGCTCTTAATTCTAATAAATAATCGATTTTTTCACCAGAAATACCTGCTTCGTCATAAATATAACCATCAGGACCAGAAACAGTAACAATTTTTGCTCCTAATTCAACAGCTTTAAGAGCTGCACCCCAAGTTACATTACCAAAACCAGAAAGAGTAACAATTTTTCCTTCGAAAGTATCATTCTTAGTTGCTAACATTTCGCGAGTGAAATATACACCACCAAAACCAGTTGCTTCAGGACGAACTAAACTACCACCCCAGTTTAAACCTTTTCCGGTTAATACTCCTGTATTTTCTC
This sequence comes from uncultured Bacteroidales bacterium, assembly GCA_964504155.1. Classification (GTDB taxonomy): domain Bacteria; phylum Bacteroidota; class Bacteroidia; order Bacteroidales; family UBA12077; genus CAZDCZ01. The sequence goes on from CAZDCZ010000002.1 coordinate 11,952, forward strand.
TAGCTAATTTCTTGTACATTCCGTATAAGAAGCCTATTTCGCGACCACCTGTTCCGATATCACCAGCAGGGACATCAGTTTCAGGACCAATAAGTTTCCATAACTCTAACATAAATGCTTGGCAAAAACGCATTATTTCAGCGTCTGATTTTCCTTTTGGATTAAAATCAGAACCACCTTTACCACCACCCATAGGAAGTGTAGTAAGTGAATTTTTAAAGATTTGTTCGAAACCTAAGAATTTAAGAATACTTAAATTTACACTAGGGTGTAAACGTATACCACCTTTGTATGGTCCAATAGCATTATTGAACTGAACTCTATAACCTAAATTAACATTTACTTTTCCATCATCACCTACCCAAGACACTCTAAATGTCAAGATTCTATCAGGTTCAACTAATCTCTCAATAATGCTTGCAGCTTCAAATTGAGGATTTTCATTATATACTTCCTCAATAGATTCTAATACTTCTCTTGTTGCTTGTAGATACTCCACCTCACCCGGATGTTTCTGCTCAAGCATGTTCATTAACTTATCTACGTTCATATCAAAAAAAATTAAATTGTATTTATTGTTCTAAATTATTCGCAAATGTATATTTAAAAATTCAAATTATATAATACAAAAATCGCAAACTAATATGATACACAACATCTTTTACAGAATAGTTTATAAATAGCTTGTTTACATATTATTTTACGCATAAAAAGTTTTTTATTTTAACATTCTTACTATATAACATAATTACTATCTATATATATTTATCTAAAGAAGTTAACAATAATGTTTTTTGATTTTTGGTCAGTCCTGTAAGAGATATGGAAGGATATTTAGCAATCCCATTTGGGGTTTTAATAAAAAGTACCAATTCCTTTTTCAAATTAAAAAAAGATGCATCAATCTTATACTTCACAAAATTTCTCTTTTCGAATTCTATAGAATTTCTTTCATCTGAAAACAGCCTAACAGATACATATCGCAAAATTATTTTACTATTATCATCGCTATATTCTATATAACAGTAATTAACAAAATTTATATATATAACATACAATATATAAACAATAGAAGCTAGAATAATAAATTTTTCTTTTGAGATAAATTTAACATAATCATCGAAAAAATTTGTTAAAAAAACAACTATCATCAATGGGAAGAAAATAATTGGTATAAGATATCTTCTTACATTAAATTTAAATAGATTCTGTTTATTGTCGAACTTCATTATTATTATTTTTGGGATATCAAAGGTACGTAACTTTCTTTATTTAAACCTATCTTTCTCATATTAATAAATAGTATTTATTCTCACAATTATTATGTTTACATAATTGCTACTCAAGTGGTAACACAAATACATAGATTTATTCTAATTATATGCTTTTATTTTAAAATTCTTTCTACAAACTATGTCTATGAATTGATATTATCATTAAGTTTGTGTAATAAAGCTAATCGATTAAAAAATATTATGATTAATGAGCATAATTAAAGACAAAAATAATACAATAATAATATCAGACGATATAAATAAAATACTAAAACAGTACTTACAATCGAATACGTATTCAAATATATTTATTCTTGTTGATACTAACACTAAAGATTATTGTTTACCTCTTATAAAAGATATAAAGCTATTATATTCTATTGATATAATTACTGTTTCTGCCGGAGACAAGAATAAAAATATTAGCTCAGTTCAGCAAATTTGGGAATATCTAAGCACTAACAATGCCGATCGTTCTTCTCTTATAATAAATCTTGGAGGTGGAATGATTTGCGATTTAGGAGGTTTTGCTGCATCAACATTTAAAAGAGGAATTGATTTTATAAATATACCTACAACTTTACTCGCTCAAGTTGATGCTTCTATTGGAGGAAAAACCGGAATTAATTTTATGGGACTAAAAAATGAAATAGGATTGTTCCGACCGGCAAAGCAGGTATTAATCGATAGTATATTTTTAAAAACTCTTGACAAACGTAATATTCTATCGGGTTGGGCAGAAATGATAAAGCACTCATTAATATACAGTTACGAAAATTTCATTTCTTTAACGGATATTAGAGTACAAAATATTAATTACAAGCAATTTAACTTCGTAATTGATCGTTCTATAAATATTAAAAAACATTTCGTTGATATTGATCCCGAAGAACATTCGATGAGAAAAGCTCTAAATTTCGGTCACACATTTGGACACGCTTTTGAAAGTTATTTTATTACAAAAAACAACTTCTTACTTCATGGCGAAGCAATTGCTCATGGAATAATATGCGAATTAATTTTTTCTAGTCTTATATTCAATATAGATAAAGTAAAAGTAAATAAAATAATCTCGTACTTATTATCGCTTTATAAAAAACTTAATATTACTGAAGATGATTTCGAAAAAATATATTTTTATATAAGTCACGACAAAAAAAAATTTAATAAAAAAATTAATATTACATTATTACAAGATTTTGGAAAACCAATAATAAATCAAGAATTACAAAAAACTAATTGTTTTGAAATATTAAACAAATATATTAACTTATAGCTTTAAAAAAGCTATTAAATTTTTATACTTTTTTTATAGATATTATTATGAAATACTACATACAGAAAAACAAAATATTAAAAGGGGAAATTAACTTACCATCATCGAAAAGTATTAGCAATAGATTGTTACTAATTAGAGCCTTATGTAATCATGACTTTAAAATTAATAATCTTTCAGATTGCGACGACACTACTCTATTATCAACTGCTTTAGATAATCTCAAAGAATTTGAAATAAATATAGAAAATGCAGGAACCCCAATGCGTTTTCTAACCGCATATTTAGCTTCTCAAACCGGAGAATATACACTTACCGGAACTCAAAGAATGCAAGAAAGACCAATAAAGGAATTAGTAGAAGCTTTAAAGGAACTAGGTGCCAATATCGAATATCTTAAAAAAGGTGGTTATCCCCCAATAAAAATTAAAGGACAAAAACTAAAAGGTAACGAAATATCGATAAGAGCTGATGTTAGCAGTCAATTTATTAGTGCTATTATGCTTATTGCCCCTACATTAGAAACAGACTTAACAATTAATTTAATTGGCAAAATTCTTTCGAGAGATTATATTGTTATGACTCAAAGATTAATGATTGAATTTGGAATAAATGTATCATGGGACAAGAACATAATTAAGATTGAAAAAGGAAAATATAAAGCTAAAGATTACACTATTGAGGCTGATTGGAGTTCGGCAGCATGTTGGTTCGAAATGGCAGCATTTGCAGAAGAAACCGACATAAAACTAATAGGCTTGCATAAAAATAGCATTCAAGGAGATGCTGTTTTGCCAAAAATTTTTCATAATATTGGAGTATCTACTGAATATCTATCTGATGGAATAAAACTAAGCAAAAACAATAAACATATAACTAGTTTTAAATTTGATTTTATATCGAATCCCGATTTAGTTCAAACTTTAGCTGTAACATTAGTTGGATTATCTATTCCTTTTGAATTCTCAGGCTTAGACAATCTAAATATTAAAGAAACAAACAGAGTTAACGCTTTAAAAATTGAACTTTTAAAATTAGGAAGTTCTATTGACGATAACGAGAAAAATAGTATTTCTTGGGACGGCAGAAAAATTAGAATAAACCAAAAAGAAATCTTTTACAGCACCTATGCCGACCATAGAATGGCTATGGCCTTTGCCCCATTGGCTATTATTCATGATAATGTAATTATTAACCAACCTATGGTAGTTACAAAATCGTATCCTAATTTTTGGAAAGATTTTGTTTCTGTAGGATTTAATATTTCTAAGTAATTTACAAATTTCTATTTTACTTACAAAAAGCTTTCAATTTGCTAATCCCTTGATTTATTTCATCATCGGGACGTGCAATATTTATTCTGATAAAATTTGAGCATTTATCAGAAAAATGCTCACCAGGAATAACTGCTAGTTTCTGATCTTCGTATAGATCGATTGCAAATTTAAAACCATCGGAAAATTTATCGGGTAACTTTGCCCAAACAAAATATCCTCCTTTAGTTTCTGGAATTACAAATCCTATTTTTATCAACTCATTCGAAATTTTTTTATACGAGTATGCCAATTGTTTGCGCAATTTAGAAATATACTGTTTCCCAAAATCCGACTCTTTTAAATAATCAACAATAGATTGCTGCAACACAGTTGCTGCACATAAACCTGTATAATCGTGAATAGATTTTATTGCATCCATATGTTTTTTATGAGCTACTAAATACCCTATTCTCCATCCTGTAATAGAAAGTATTTTCGAAAAACTATTTGTATAAAATAAATATTCGTTAAACTTATCTAAAGGGATATATGGCTCTTCTTCGAAATACAACTCTCGATATACAGCATCGAGAACAATAAAAATCTTATGTTTTATACTTATCTCGATTAAATTGTTAATCTCCTGTCTTGTCCATATTTTACCATAGGGATTCCCCGGCGAACTTAAAAATATTACTTTTACATTATTCGAAATACATGTTTGCTCTAATTTTTCGTAATCGACCTTTGCGTCTTCGTTAAACGAAAATGGAATAAATTTCGAACCAAATATCTTAGGCAAATGATTATAACTCTCGTAAACAGGGTCGAATGCCAAAGTTGAAAATGGGGTTTTTATTATCTTGTTAAAATAAATAAAAAGTAAAGTAAGAGCTTCTGTAGCACCTTGAAGAATTAAAAAATTGTCTAAAGAAAATTGATATTGTTTATTATATTTTTTCAATAATAAATCGAGAAGTTCTTTATTTCCATTTCCGGGAGCATACTGATGAAGATTTTTGTCAGCATTTTCTTTTAATTTACTTATTAATTCTATCGGGGGCTGAAACCCCGGAATTCCTTGAGCAAAATTTATTCCACCAAAAGTTTTTACTTTATTACTCATAAAACTTATGTACGAACCTTCCGGTTTAGTATAATCAATCATAATTATTTATTTTTATTCTTTTCATCATCCATACGAACTATTTTCCTTGACAGACCAAATTGCTCATCTTCAACATTACCCAAAGGTTCGGTATGAATCATAATATCATAAATATTACCAATATTATTCTTTATTTTTTCTTCAACTGCTTTTGATATTTTATGTCCCTCGGCAATTGTAATATTCTCATCAACCTCAATATCGAGAGAAATAACAAACATATTTGCATGTTTTCTTAATCGTACTCTATGAGGATTATGAGCTCCTTCGACCGATTCAACAGCATCGAATAATTTACAATAAATTGTTGTATCCTCCACTCCGTCCATTAACTCTTTATTTGTTTGCATAAAAATATCAAAGGCAGTTTTCATTATCATAAAACTAATACCTAAAGCAATTACTATATCGATTACAGGAAGTTGAAATATCTTAACAAACACTAATCCTACAAGAACAGAGCATGATAAAAGAATATCGCTATACATATTTTTACCATTTGCTATTAGCATCTTACTATCGACTTTTTTCCCTATTTTAAACTGATAAAATGCCAAAAAAGCTTTTCCAAAAATTGAAAATATTGTAACATAAATAGCCAACATCGATGGGATACTTAATTCGGCATTATTTATTATTCTAAGAATAGTAGAATAAAACAATTGAGCTCCTGCAAAGAAAATAATAAAACTTACCGATTTTGCAGCAATAGTTTCTGCTCTATTATATCCGTAAGGGTATTTTATATTAGGAGGTTTATTAACAAACTTAGCTGCAACAAGGCTAATAACAAAAGACAAAACATCGGTTGTGCTATCGATTCCATCGGCAAGAACAGCCATACTGCCGGAAATAACACCAACAGAAATTTTAAATACAGCAAGAACAAAATTTCCAATTATTCCAAACCACGATGCTTTATACAAATATCTAGAACGTTCGTTCATTTTATTAAATATTTAATTTTTATCTTTTACTTTTAAAGAAATCGGAAATAATCTTTCCGCATTCATCAGCCATAATCCCATTAACAATTTCTGTTTTAGGATGAAGTATATTATCTTTATTTAAAGAATATCCTCTTTTTTTATCGGAGGCACCATACACAATTTTTGATATCTGAGACCAATACAAAGCTCCGGCACACATAACACAAGGCTCTAAAGTAACATATAAAATACAATTATGTAAATATTTACCACCCAAACTATTTGCTGCAGCAGTAATTGCCTGCATCTCGGCATGAGCAGTAACATCGTTTAATGTTTCGGTTAAATTATGAGTACGTGCAATAATTCTATCTTTACAAACAATTACAGCACCAACAGGGATCTCGCCTCTTTCATGTGCCTTTTCGGCTTCTTTAAAAGCCTCTTTCATAAAATATTCGTCAGAGAAAATTTTCATTAAAAAAACTAGTTATAAATTAATTATCTGTCAAAGTTAACATCAATAAAAAGAATAATTAAAAAAATCTTTATATTTTCGCAGATTAAATACAAAAGTAAATTTACATAAAATACAAAAGCATGTATAGGACACACACTTGCGGAGAATTAAGATTAGAACATATTAACAAAACTGTAAAACTAAGCGGTTGGGTACAAGCAAAACGAAACCTTGGAGGCATGACCTTTATTACCCTTAGAGACAGATATGGAATAACTCAACTTGTTTTTGACGAGAAGACTTCTGACACATTAAAAGAAAAAATAAGCAATCTAGGAAGAGAATATGTTATTAGCATCTCAGGAAAAGTAATTGAACGAAGCAGTAAAAACCCTAATATGTCAACCGGTGATATTGAAATTATTGTATCGGAACTCGATATTTTAAATAAATCGGAGATTCCTCCTTTCACTATTGAAGACGAAACCGATGGAGGTATTGAATTACGCATGAAATACAGATATCTCGACCTTAGACGAAATCCTATTAAAGAAAATTTAATGCTTCGTCATCGTATGGGGCAAGAAATACGAAAATATCTCGACAGAGAGAGTTTTATGGAAATAGAAACACCTTACCTTATTAAATCAACACCTGAAGGAGCTCGTGATTTTATTGTTCCATCGAGAATGAATGCCGGGGAGTTTTATGCTTTACCACAATCGCCACAAACATTTAAACAATTACTTATGATATCGGGCTTCGACAGATATTTTCAGATTGTAAAATGCTTCCGCGATGAAGACCTTAGAGCCGACAGACAACCTGAATTTACTCAGATAGACTGCGAGATGACTTTTGTTGAACAAGAAGATGTTATTAACACTTTTGAAGGTTTAGCAAAATATCTTTTTAAAGAAATTAAAGGAATCGAATTTACAGAAAGTTTCCCTCGTATTTCGTATCAAGATGCTATGAAATACTATGGCAGCGACAAACCAGACCTACGATTCGGAATAAAAATAGCAGAATTAACAAAATTAGCTCAAGGAAAAGATTTTAAAGTATTTGATAGTGTTGAGTATATTGGCGGGATATGTGCCGGCAATTCGGCTGACTATTCTCGAAAAAAATTAGATGCTCTTACTAAATTTGTTCAACAACCTCAAGTTGGAGCCAAAGGCTTAGTTTACGTAAAATGTAACGAAGACGGCAGTTTTAAATCATCGGTTGATAAATTTTTTGGAGCAGACGATTTTAAAGAATGGATGAATGCTTTAAATGCAAAACCGGGAGATTTACTTTTACTCTTAGCCGGAAATAAAAATAAAACAATTAATGCTTTAGGAGTTTTACGCCTTGAAATGGGAAACCAATTAAACTTACGCGATAAAGATAAATTCTCTGCTGCTTGGGTAGTTGACTTTCCGTTGCTTGAATGGGACGAAGAAGCAAAAAGATACACTGCAATGCATCACCCATTTACTTCACCTAAAGTAGAAGATATTGAATTATTCGAAAAAGACCCAGGAAAAATGAGAGCCAATGCCTACGATTTTATTATTAACGGAGTTGAAATTGGCGGTGGATCAATAAGAATTCATCAAAGAGAAATGCAAGAAAAAATGTTCTCGGCTCTTGGAATAGGTAAAGAAGAAGCTATAGAGAAATTTGGCTTCTTATTAGATGCATTTAAATTTGGAGCTCCACCTCACGGAGGAATTGCCTTTGGATTCGATAGGTGGTGCTCGGTATTTGGTGGTTCAGAATCTATTCGCGATTATATTGCATTCCCAAAAAACAATTCGGGAAGAGATATTATGATTAATTCTCCTTCAAGCATAGATAACAATCAACTTGAAGAATTAAATCTAAAACTCGTAAAAAAAAACACAAATAAATATAAGAACAAATTCAATAACAAAAATCCTGATTGTGAATAACTTTCGTTTTTTTTGTTAATAAGTATCACACATTTTATATAAAAAAAACAATATTCAATAATACTTTTGTTTTAATATCTTTATTTTAATTTATATGTTAAGTATTAATAAAGTAGATAACCAATTTATTGTTTCGTTTAGAAATATAAAAAAATTTAATTTTCAACTTACGAAAATTATTAACGAGGAATTAATTCACTTATCCACCATTCCTAATTCTATAATTGTATTAGATATGGCACAAATAATTTTTATAGACAGTGCAGGAATCGATACTTTACTAAATTTACATAAAACAACAAAATACTACAATTCTTCTATTAAGCTAATAAATGTAACAGAAGAAGCTAGAGAAATTTTTGAGCTTGTAAATCTTGATAAAACATTTGCAATTGAAAGTTAGAAATTTATTAAAATAACTACTTTACAATTATGAAGAAATTAAACAATCCATATTCCGACTTAGAAGGATATAAATGTTTTGGATGCTCGCCAAAAAATAAACAAGGCATGCAAATGGAATTTTACGAAGATGAAGAGTATATAATTTCTGATTGGTTGCCACAAGAACATCTTCAAGGATATAATAACATTTTACACGGTGGCATTCAAAGCACATTAATGGACGAAATTGCCTGTTGGGTAGTTTATATTAAATGCGGCACAGCAGGAGTTACAACCGAGTTAAATATAAAATTAAAAAAGACCGTTTTTGTTAACAAAGGGAAAATACGAATTAGAGCAAAACTTACAGAACAAAACAAACGATTTGCTATAATACATACCGAAATTCTCGATGCCGAGAAAAATATCTGTGCCCAAGCAGAAATAAAATATTTTATCTTTTCGCAAGAAATAGCAAAAGAAAAATTAGCCTATCCCGGAGTGGAAAAATTCTATTAATATTATCCATCTTTACATTAAATACAGTTAAACTATCATATTTTAAGGATATTATATTTGGCATACGCTTAATAAAAAAATATAATGCAAAATTATTATTTTACAGATAAATAAAATAAATAAACACATCAAGTTTTGGATACTAACCTGAATTCTATGTAAGTGTGGACAAAGCTTACATCGAACTTAGATTATTACTTATTTACAAATTCAAAATGCTTACTAACAGCATCGGAAAAACCACAGTTTTGGTTATCGGCACATGTCTCGAATTTGTTTTTAAGTTCGTCGGGAGAATTTTCTACCATATAGCTATATCGGGTAAATTCTAACAAATCGAGATCGTTATAATCGTTCCCGACACCTAAAGTAGAATTCTTATCTATACCCAAATAATTACACAACCACTCAACACCATGACCTTTTGATACGTGAATTGGAAAAATCTCCATCCAGATAGATTCTCCATCTAATGGAGATGTTGCTCTAATAACTTTAATATCGGAAAATTTTCTTTTCATGTTCTCGAACAAATGCACTTTGTTGGGAAATATTGCAATTATCTGACATGCATTTTTGTACAACTCGGTAGAAACATCAAGAGGAACAGCAAAATCTTTATATAATTTACATCTATTATTAAAATCGATATTATTTTCGTGTGCTTTATGATATACAAATTTGTGATTTTCAGGTATCATCTCGTGAATCATAAAATCAACATCGTTATTTATCAGTATTTTTGAAATATCCTTAACATCTTTATTTTCGAGATAATTTGAATGAATTAATTTCTTTGTTTGCCAATTATAAACACCGGCACCCGATGAAAAAATTAAATAATCAATCGGGAAATCATCATTCAACACTTTTTTTGCAGAAAACAAATTTCTACCAGTAGCAATAACACGTATAATATTATTTTTACCTAAAGAATATAGTGTTTTCATATCTCTTTTATGAAAACTATTCTCATTGCTTAATAATGTACCGTCGAGGTCACTAATTATCATATTTGGTTGTACCTTGCTCATAATTTTCTGATACTATAAATTTATTGCCACAACATTTAAAAATGTTTTTGTGTCGATATTATACGTCATTTTTGAATCGAATTTCCATTGCCATTTTTCAGTTTCGCCTTGTTGAAAATCGACAAACACCAAAGGTTTAACACCTATCATTTCATTATCTTCGTTGTATAATTCTTCTTCGTAATCGAATATTACACACGATTTACCTTTGGGCAAAATATCTAGATGATTGTTCTGAATACTTTGTGCAAGCATAAAGAGTTCCTTATCTGAATATATCTTTTGTCTTTTTAAATAATCTACTATTAAAATATTTAACTGATTTAAGATATTTAACGAAATAACAAAATCGGGTTTAACATCAAACTCGTATTTACATAAATCGAAAGCCGTTAATAAGCTCTTTTCTTTGTGTTTTTTATCGAACCTAACAATTTCGTAGGCTTTATTAATTAATCCACCTGTAATATCGGCATTAACAAAATGGATTTTCGAATTTGTTTTAAATTTATTCTTTATCTGATTTGGATGAATAATATCGACCAAATAAATATTATCGAACTTATTGCACAATTCATCTATTGGCAAATCTAACAACCAACCACTACCCAACACTACTAAATTCCCCCCACTCTGATTTTTACACGAGTTTATAATAAACTTCTTTGTATTGTTAAGATGAATATCCCATGCCAATTTTTCTCGCAAATATCTATTCATTATTCCATGTTGGTCGGAATAAAAATCCATTCGTCGAAGGATTATCTCTTGTTTAAATTTCGGAAAAAAAATATTCATCTAATTTCGTTTTTATAGCTATCTACAAATTTATGCATTTTATTATCGAAGCAAAAATTATATACATCAAGCTTTAATATATTTCGATATTAGTTCAATATTTACAAAATACATATTTTAGTAATTAATTATCCGAAAATGAATCAATCTTTTTTATTATACCGTAAATTTGTGCGCTAATACTCGAATAATGAAGTTTTAAAAACTACGAAAAATGAAAAACCCAATATTTAACGAATTTAACAAGCCAATAAATTTTGCAAAAATAACAGTTAGTAATATAAAAGATGCAACATCTGAAATTATAGAAATTTCGAATACAAAACTCGAAGAAATATATTCGGTAAACGATAATAATAGGAATTTCGAAAATACTTTATTGGCATACGATGATATTATAAATCGAGCATCGCAAGTTCACTCAATAATTTATTTATTAGCACATGTACATCCTTCGGATGATATACGTAAGCAAAGTAATGAAAGCATTGCAGAATTAAGTAAATTTTTCAATAAAATCTCGCTATGCGATGATTTATATAACTCGATAAGAAACTATTCTAAGACAGAAAATTCGAAATATATAGATTTACCATCGAAGAAATTTTTAAAAGAAACTATTGAAGAATTCGAAAGAAACGGTTTTGCTTTATCGAAAGAAAAACGAGAAGTTGTAAAAGAAATACAAAACAAATTATCGGAACTGGGCATTCAATTCGATTCAAATATCAGTTCGTATAAAGATTCGTTAATTATTACCGAGAAAGAAATTGATGGTTTGCCCGAAGATTATAAATCGGCACATAAAACAAAAGATAATAAATATAAAATAGACCTTTCGTATCCATCGTATATTCCTTTTATGCGATATAGTAAATCGGACGAAGCACGAAAGCACTTATTAAAGAAATTCAGAAATTTAGCAGCTGACAAGAATCTCGATATCCTGAAACAAATACTAATTGAGCGAGAGAAATTTGCCGATATTCTTGGGTACAAAACATTTGCCGAATACCAAACAGAAAACAGAATGGCAAAAACCCCCGCAAATGTCTGGAAATTCGAAAATAAGTTGAAAAAGAAAGTAAAAATAAAAGCTGAAAAAGATTATAAAGAACTTCTCGAAACAAAACAGAAATATGAAAATAACAAATCGCTTGATATAATAAATTCGTGGGAAGCTGCATATTACACTAATATTCTGAAAAAAGAAAAATATAGGCTCGACAACCAAGAATTAAAAGAATATTTCGAGCTTAATAATGTTATAAAAGGCTTATTTAAAATTACACAACATCTTTACAATATTGAATTCTCAGAAGTAAAAAACCCTTCGGTGTGGCACGATGATGTTCGTTTTTTCGAAGTATTAGAAAACAACAAATTAATTGCTCGTTTTTATCTCGATTTATTTCCTAGAGACGATAAATTTAATCATGCTGCATGTTTTGGAATAATTTCGGGAAAGCAAACAAATATAGATTACCAAAAACCTACAGCCGGTTTAGTTTGTAATTTCCCAAAAGCAAGCAAAGAAATTCCAGCATTATTAACTCACGAAGATGTTGAAACATTCTTTCACGAATTTGGTCATTTAATGCACGCACTTTTAACAAAAGCAGAATTATCGTCGCAATCGGGAACAAGTGTTACCCGCGATTTTGTTGAAATGCCATCTCAGATTTTCGAAAACTGGGCGTGGAACTACGAAGCATTATCGCTATTTGCCAAACATTATAAAACCAACGAAATTCTTCCTAAAGAATTATATAAAAAAATGTTAGACGCTAGAAATGTCGGCTCAGGAATAACATATCTTCAACAGATATTTTATGGATGTCTCGATATGACATATCACGATAAGTATAATGCCACAGGAGAAAAGACAACAACAGATGTTGTACGTGAACTACAAAACGATATTACTCTATATAAATTTATAGAAGATACTCATTTCGAAGCAGGCTTCGGACACCTTAACGGTTATGCAGCAGGATATTACGGATATTTATGGGCTAAAGTTTTTTCTGAAGATATGTTTTCTGTATTTGAAGAAAATGGTATTATGAATCAAGAAATTGGTTTGCGATTTAGAAATATTGTTCTCGAAAAAGGCTCAACTACCGACGAAATAAATATTGTAAAAGAATTTCTTGGAAGAGAACCTAACGAAAAGGCATTTCTAAAATCTATAGGTTTATAACTTTAAATAGAACATTCTCGATATTTACTGTTATAAAACATATAACGGGGGGTAATAACAAATAATATTTGTAATTTTGTTTTAGAAATTTCGAAAACATGGTGAATTCCCCTAATTTACTAACTTAAAATTTTTAATTATTATAAAAAATAAATTAAAACTAATAGCTATCGTACCAGTGATAGTATTGAGCATTTTGGTATTTAAAAACAATGCTAAGGCTAAGGCTACAACTCAAGTATTTAATAATAATGTTAAACTTACAACACATACACAAACAAAAATTATTAGTAAAGAGTATCCAGGCTTTAGAAACAGATGTCTCTTTGGAGGTGTTAATAACTGCAAACAGAAAAAAGGTATTTGTGTTATTCAATTATATAACTAAGAACCCAAACAATATCATCTCTAAAAAAAGAGATGATATTGTTTTTTATTCAAGATTAAAAAAAATAATTTTTGAAACAATATATATTTAAACATATTAAGAATTTGATATTTTTATATTTGTTTTAACTAAACAATTTTTTGAAGACAATTAATAAAAAAACACCAATTGATTATAAATATAATAAGAACTAGTATATTTATTTAGGTACAAAATAAACATAAATAAAATTATGAATTACAAAATTTTATTTTTAATTATTCTAATATTTTTTATTGCTTGTTCAACTAATAATAATTCACAAATAACAACAATTAAAATAGAAGAAGAAAACTATAATAATAGCATAGACTTAGATAACTATATGGATAGTATTTTTTATTTATCCGTAGCTAAGAATGTTCCAATGATAACAGGAATTAACAAAATACTGTTTACCAAAAATAGTATTATTATCGAAGAACAATCCATATTCTCAAATAAACCTGTTTTTAGCATAGACTTCTCCGGTTTACTAAAAAACACTTATGGTTCGGTAGGTAAAGGCCCTAATGAATATATATCAGCTTTCGATATAGCACTAAACACAGATAATAAATCATTGTTTATTTACGATAGAAACAAGAAAAGCTTACTTGAGTATAATACTGAAAACGGATTATTTGTTAATAGCATTTCTATACCTTTTTATATGTTGCAATTAATTTTTAAAGACAATAATTATGTAGCTACATATGCCGATGAAGAAGGAGATAATGAATTTATTCTCTTTAATATCAAAACGGGAATAAAAGAATTTGGATTATACACATATAATGAGTTATACGAAATTGAGATTCCAAAAGTATTCGCCCAAGATAGTAATAAAACATATTTTTTAAGACCGGCAAGCGACACCGTTTTTGAAATTGAGAACAACAAACTAATACCAAGTATTAGAATTAATTACGGGAAAAATTCAGTAGGAAATAAGTTTAGAGAAATTCCAGGATTCGAATTAAAAAATAAATATTTACAGCAAATGTATCTAGCTTTAACAACAGAAATATACGCAAGCGAAAATTTACTTTTATTCAACTATTTAAAAAATAACGAACTTAGATCTTTTATGTTAGATGATAAAAATAAGATACTATTTCACGGAAAAGATTTTGTTTATAAAAATGTAGTATTACCAAAACCTATAACTTTATGGAAAAAATTTTTAGTTTTTTTTATTATTCCTGAAATATATAAAATAGACGAAATGCCTGATAATGAAAATTTTGTGCTTATGTTTATTAGAATTAAATCTTAATTTTCATGTTTAAAAAAATATACAACTTCACACCCTATATATTAATACTAGTACTATTATTACTTGGATTTAAATTATATTATAATAATAAAAAACTATCTGACAATAATATAAACTTACAAAATATTATTAACTACAATAAACAAATTCAGACAGACATGTCGAATAAGTTTATTAGTATGCAAAATCAATTATGGCTTTTTTATACTAACGAGATAGAAATAACAAAGCTAAAATCTGATGTAAAATCTGATGTAATATATTTACGATTGCCACAAGAGTTTTGTATGCAATGTGTTAGTACAGAAATAGATTATTTAATCGATATAAATACTAATTTAGCATATAATAATTGTACTATTCTTACATCATTTAATGATAGTATTAAAACTAAAGCCTTAAAACGTGATATACAAAATATTACTCTTGAAAATAATATGAATATTATTTCTAGTTTAGACAACATTAAAATACCATATTATATAATAAAAAATAATGGACAACTTAATATTTCTTTCGTTTATAAAGAAATTCCAGAATTATCGAGGTCTTTAATTAATTCTTATATATTAAATCATGAATAAAAAATATATAATAATATTCTTATTTTCAACAATATTAGCATTAGAGTCAAACGCACAAACTTTATTCACAGGTAAAGTTCTTGATGCAAAAACACAAGAAGCAATTCCTTTTGCAAGTATTGCCTTAACAGAAAATAACATAGGTACTTGCACATCTGTTAATGGTAATTTTAAACTTGAAGTACCTGATTCTATTTTACCTTGCAATATATGTATTAGCAGTATCTCGTACAAAACAACAGTCTTACCTCTAGATGAAGAAAATCGACAACAAAATATATACTTAAGTAAAAAAATATATTCTATTGATGCTGTATTGATAAAAGGTAAAAAAATTTCTTCGAAAAAGATATTAAAAGAAGCAATTAATAATATCTCAAAATTTTACTGTAAACAACAACAACAAACAAATAGAACACTTAAAGTTGCACATTACGAAAATTCTAAATGTCTCTATCGCTCTAAAGCAATTTTATCTTTAACAGAGCCATCGTACATTAAAGATAAATACTCTCCATATGATAACTATGTCGAAAAAGTAGTTATTATTGAACAAACTGAAACTGATAAAATAGAACTTACAAAAGAATTTAGTTTAAATCGATTTATTAATGTATTTGATTATCCTTGCGATATTTTAAAAACTAACCCGAGTCGTTATATAAAATATAGTACAAAAACATTCCACGAACACACATATAAATTCTCAGAAGACAGTTTAATAAATGGGAATAAATGTTACGTTATAGAAGCTACTTTTAACGACTCGTTAATAAAAGGAATGAAATATATAAACAAAGATATATACTTTATTACCAAGGAAAACAATATACTAATAGCTTATAAAAATATTACATATTTTAATAACTTTCGAAAAGTTAATTCTACTACATCTCTTGACGAGACCAACATATCATACCTAAAAACAACAAATGGATATATTGCTGAAAATTTTAAATTTAACGGTTATATTAGAAGAAAAGATGAACATGGAAAAACAAAAAAAGTTAGTACATTTTTAACATTAAATTTAGATAATTACAATTTTATTGATAATTAATTTCCTTTATGCTTCATACACCATAATATTTAAATATAAATAATTGATTTTAACATAAAAATTCATTACATTACTAGGCAAATTGTATAAAATCTTGTCTTATGTATTATAAACATTCAAATTATAGAACATTTTTAAAATTATTAAAGAATTATATAATAGTAATTCTCATTTTATTATCGTTTTCTGCTTCGAGTCAAGACTCAACTAATTTCTCGAACTTATTGAAAACAGATTCTACTACATGGAAAGATTCCGACACATTATATACTTACCGATGGAATAAAGACAACCAGAAATGGGAAATATATCAACAAAAATTAACAAGATATAACGAGAAAAATCAAATAATAAATATTTACTTATATACTCGAAACCTAGCTACTAATAAGTGGGAATACACTCAACGCACATTATATTCGTATAACTCAAGAAATAAAGAAACCGAAGAATTAGTTCAAAAATGGAATGTCTCATTTAAAAACTGGGTAAATACAAAATTAAAATCTACTACCTACGATACCGAAGGTAATAGAGCCGAATTGCTTTTTCAAGAATGGCAAAAGCCTCTTACAGAATGGATTAACACAATGCGATATGTTTTAAATTATAATTTAGAAGGCAAACAAAAAGAAATAATAATTAAAATATATAATGGAACACATAATTCGTGGGAAAATTATAAACGATATCTATTAAGCTATGATCAATTTGGACCTCCTACAGAAATTGTTATAGAAGGATGGAATACACATTCGAACAAATGGAGTACAGAAGGAAAATATAATTTCTTATACAATTTTAGAGGAGATAAAACACAAGAAATCAGAGCAACATGGAATATTGTTAATAAAGAATGGATTAACAGCACAAAATTATTAATGAAATATGGAAAAAAAGAAACACTTACCGAATATCTTCATCAGAAATGGAATTTTCGAGAAAATACATGGACCAATTATTTAAAAACCACTTCGGAATACGATACAAACTATAAAATAATTAGTTCTACAGAATACAAATGGAATAATGAATTAAAAAAATGGCTTATTATAAACAAGTTTTTATATTCTAATAATTAAACAAATAGCGTAAAATATAGAGGCTTCGGTTTTTGTTGTTAAAAATTCTAATGTTCTCATTCTCCGTTAAGCATAGCGTCCCCCGCTAGCGCCGACATGTTGTCGGTGCTTATTAACGGCAAATATTCCGTGCTAAATACTTGTTGTTATTTTCATTTATATTTATTATTTTGTTTATGTCTGATAAATATAAGATACGAGATAAGGATAAAGCATACTTTATAACAACAACGGTTGGCTGGGTAGATGTATTTACTCGCCCAAATTATAAAAAACTTATAATTGATTCGTTACAATATTGTATAAAGAATAAAGGCTTAATTGTTTTTGCCTATTGTTTAATGCCAAGTCATTTACATATGTGTTACCAGAAACTAAAGATGGGAAATATTATGGTAATATTAAATGGTTAAACGAGCCTTTAAGAGAAGATGGCTCTATAAAGCTCGACGATGAGAATCCGAGTAAAGAATTGCAAAATAGAAAAATACATGGTTTGCAATTATTAAAAGCTTTTAAGTTTAATACTAAAAAAGGAGAATGGGACAAAGGAACTATTTATAATCCGAAAACAGGGAAAACATATAGTTGCTTTATGTGGTTCGACGACAATGATACTAATACCTTACATGTAAAGGGTTTTATAGGATTTTCTTTAATTGGTAAGGAAGTTAACATGTACTTGCGAGAGTAAATTGCGTATAGAAAGTTAGTGTGTTTATTATTCATATTAATAAATGTTTAGTAGTGTAAATAGCTATTAAACCTTTTTTTATTTAATAACTACCCATCCTCGTTCTTTCGATAGTGTATTAATTGCCGATGTAATTATTATATGTTCTTTTTGTAATTGTTGAATTTCTTCTATAGTTAATTTTTCTGATTGAGCTTCTTTAATTTTTTCTGAAATTTCTTTTTGTGCCATTTCTAGAATTTTTCTTTTATATGCAATAATTGTTTCAGGAACAACTTTTTTTAATATCATATCTTCTGTTTCGATAAATGCACCGCCTTTTTTAAATATTTTACTTAAAGTGTATGACGAACTCAGTAGGTCGGCTGTAAGTGTATTTATCTCGGGATTTTCGTGATATATGAATTGTTTTTTTTTCGGCATTTCTCCTTTATTTATTGCCGACAGATATTCTTCGAATATTTGTTTATAAATAAGATTTTTAAATTCTAGTTCGTCGTTTAATATTTCGTTAATAATGTATTCTGCAACAGTAATTATTCTCGGTTCGTTATATTTATCATCGTTAATACTATATAATTCGTTTGGGGCATAATGTAACAATAGTCGAATAATTTCTTTTTCTTGTGCTTCGGAAAAAATCTGATTTACAAAAGCAGGTACAGTTGGAAGTTTATTTTTAGTATCGGTATTTTGTTTTAATCTTTCTCTACGATATTCTTTTTCGACATTGTTTTTTCTAATCTTATTGATTTCGGAATAGAGAATTTTTTCGTCAATATTTAAAATCGATGCACATTCTTTAATATATATTGTGCGTTTAATTCCATCGGGAATAATAGCTATAGAACGTACTATATCGCTAACAAGGTTTGCTTTTTTAACGGGGTCGTTTTTGCTGTTTCTCGATAATAGACGTGTTTTAAAAGTAATAAAATCTTCTTCGTTCGATTCAATAAATTCCAAAAATTCGGTAACGCTATTATTTCGTGCATATGAATCGGGGTCTTCGCCTTGGGGAAGGAGCAGGACTTTTACGTTAAGGTCTTGTTCCAGCACAAGATCTATTCCACGTAAAGAAGCTTTAATCCCAGCTTCGTCGCCATCGTAAATTATTGTAACATTAGGAGTAAATCGTTTTATTAATCTAATTTGGTCTATTGTAAGCGATGTTCCCGACGATGCTACAACGTTCTGAATGCCACTCTGATGCATAGATAGTACATCGGTATAACCTTCAACTAAATAGCATTTATCATTTTGTGTAATCGATTTTTTTGCCTGAAACATTCCATATAATACTCGACTTTTGTGGTATATATCCGATTCGGGCGAGTTTAGATATTTAGCCGATTTTTTACCAATTTTTAATATCCTGCCACCAAAGCCAATAACATTTCCCGAAAGGCTATGAATAGGAAACATAACACGTCCGCGAAACCTGTCGAAACGATTATTATCATTTACTATTGTTAGTCCTGTTTTCTCGAGATATTTTAACTTGTATTTGTTTGCTAAAGCCGAGTTTGTAAAAGCATCTTTAATATCGAGACTATAACCTAATTCGAATTTGTTTATTGTTTCGTCGCGAAATCCGCGTTCTTTAAAATACCCTAAGCCGATAGCTCTTCCTTGTTCCGAATTTTTTAAATTATCGTGAAAATAACTATTGGCAAATTTACTTACAACAAGAAGGCTCGAACGCTCGTTTTGTTGTTGAATTTCTTCTGCCGTTTGTTCTTTTTCGACAATTTCGATATTGTATTTTTTTGCTAAGTATTTTAGAGCTTCGGGATAGCTTACATGCTCGTGCTCCATAATAAAATTTACAGGATTTCCTCCCTTGCCGCAGCCAAAACATTTAAATATTCCTTTCGCCGGAGATACTGTGAACGATGGTGTTTTCTCGTTGTGAAATGGGCACAGACCAATATAATTTACCCCTCGTTTTTTTAAATTTACAAAATCTTGTACAACATCTACAATCTCTGCTGTATCTATAATTCTTTGTATTGTTGAGTGGTCAATCATTTAAAAAATATTTGTCGGTAAAATAGGTCTTATTAATTTTATGTTTCGATGGCTAAATTAGCAAAAATAAAATCTAATAAGCTGAGTTCGATATAAATTTTTTTACAGTTTTATACTGTTTTTCATAGGCGATACGGGTTAATAATTTGCATTATAGAACATTCAAAATATTAGAATATTTAGATATTTTAGAATAAAAAAAAGCCTGATATTTCAGGCTTTTATATAAGTATAATGCGATTGTTTTAGAATAATCCGGGTTTTTCAAGAGTAAAATTGGTTGTTCCAATCTGGTTGCCATCAGCAAATATATATACATCATAGTTTCCGGGAAGTAAGTCTCCTTTATTTTGCCAAAAAATACAGGCATCAACATTCTGATTGTTGTATTCTATTGTTCGCATAGCAGAATATATTATTTTTTGTCCTTGATATTCAAATAAATCATCTTCCGATTTAGCAAGAATAAAATCATCCGGTCCGGCTATTCGAATAAATACATCTCGGTCGCCCGGTTTAGCCAATACATTTGCTTTTATTGTAAAACAAACTTTAATTTTTTCGATTTTATTTATTTTCGATTTTTCTTTACCTCTTTTATTAATGGCAAAAGCTTTTAAGTTTTCTGTTTGTAGTTGTTCGGCTAATTCTACTTTACCCGAAAGATCTTTGTTTTTTTCTGTTAAATCGATATTAGTCGATTTTGCAATTTTTATTTCGTCTTTTACTTTAATATTTTCGGCAACTAATTCTTGGTTACGCGTATTTAACGAATCTATTTGACGTATATAACTTTTTGCTACTTTTCGTAAAGTGCCTAATTCGTTTTTTAATTCTTTAATTTTTGCATAATTAGTTGATTTAACATACTTTAATTGTGAAAGAAGCTTGTCGATTTTTTCTTTTTCTGTATTAAGTTGTATGTTCATCGAATCGTTATCCGATAGTAAAGAATCATATTCGTTACGCAACGATAATAAATGCGATTTTAAAGAATCTTTTTCAATTGTTAATTGAGTTTCAATTTCGATGTTTGCTTGTTTCTGGTCAACATATAACCAAGTAACAACAGATAAAATTGCTAATAGTAAAAAAAGAATAAAATACAATCCACTACGAGATTTGTTTTTTTTCTTATTCGATAAATCCGGACTTTGCTTCTGAGTATTTTCCTGATTTTCTTGATTTTTATCTTTATCTTCCATTTTCATTTTTCAAAAATTTTATTTATTTGCTACAAAGGTATGTATATTTTTAGTATCAACAAAAAAACGATATTTTGTTTAAATTAGTATTCTAAAGTTGATAATTTTTTATTTCTGCGAAAATATAGTAATCGGATAAGAATACGAATTGTCTATTATTGTAAATTCAATATTGTTGCTATGATTTTTAATTATATTTATTTCTGTTTTAATTTGTTTATTAGCTTGTTTAATAAGTATATAATGTCGGTTGTTTGTTGATAAAATAAATTCAGGGGGAGCAAAGTTAACTTGTTTTGTTCCTGTAATTATATTTGCCTTAATAGGCATTTGAGCAACAAATTTTTTATTTTTAAAACTTAAGCTATTTATTATGGCTGTGTTATTTTTTGTATTTGTATAAAGACATGTTTTATTAACTTTCGATTTATATTTCAATAATGTGTCGTTAAGTAAGTAGAATTCTATTTCTTGCCCCGACTTTATATTTTGAAAACTATTTAGCGGTATTTCTAATTTTAAGAAAGCTGTTTTATTGTCTATAACTTGACAGATAATAGAATTCTCAGAAACAAATGAGCCTTTCGATAAATATAATTTGCTTATTGTTCCGTTAATTGGGGAGTAAATCTTTATTTCTGAGGTATAATTATTTTCATTTAGCGAATCTGTATTTATTCCAATTAGTTTTAATTGCAGTTCTAAAGATTTTAATAATGATAGTTTTGAGAAGTATTTTGTTTTTGAATTATCCATTTTTTTAATCGATATAGCATTGTCGACAGTTAATTCTCCTTGACGTTTATAATCTTTCTTATATAGTTCAATATAATACTTAGTATCGAGATATTTTTGTTGTAATTTAAGTATGTCTGGGTGTCGTAAACTTGCTATTAAAGTTCCGAATTTAACATTCTGTCCTTCTTCAATATATATATATTTAATGTAACCGTTAATAAAAGATGTTATGTTGGCTTTGTTTTTATTAGGGAAGTTTATTCTGCCTGTACAATTAACTTTAGAAACTATCTCTGTTGCTTGTAATACTTGTGTATTAATACTAGTATTTTTGTCTTGCCCAGATTGAAGTGTTTCGTTTTTGTTAGAATTCGAGCATGAAAACAAAAATAAAATAATAAGAAATATTATAGTGTTTCTCATTTTGCAATAGTTTAATTTAAATACGATTCTAATAATATTGCAGTATTGTTATAGTTTTTTAAAACTGTAAGATACTGTAATTTAATATTTAATGTGTTATTTGTCGATTCTAAATATTCTAAATAATCTATTTCTTCTTTTTTTAATTTTAATGCCAATATATCTTGAAGTAATATAGCATTTTCTAGACCAATTTCGTGATAGTAAGCTAATTGGTTTTGATATTGATTTAGATTAATTATTAGATTATTAATTCTTTTAGAGATATAGGATTTTTGATAATTGTAATTGTTTAATGTAATTTGTTTTGTCAATAAGGCTTTTTTTATTTTTTGTTTGTTTGGGAATAACTTCGAGTTTTTTAATTTGAAATTTGTTTCTGCTATTTTACAAAAAGTTTGGTAGTAATCAAGCATGTTTGTGAAAGAGAATTTGTCGGAAAGATTACTTGCAAAAGTAATCTTATATATTTTTAGCGAATCATTTTCCGGCACAAAGTTTCCTTCGGTATTAGTTATTTGACTTAGTTTATTTTCGGTTTTTAGTAATTCGTCTTTAAGAATTTGAAATTCGCTGGAGACTTTGGCTAACTCAGAGTTGGCTCTAATTTTTTCTAAATAATCGATTTCTCCCAAACGGTATTTTTTATTGCTAATTACACTAATTTCGTAAGTATTTTGTACTTGATGGTTCTTTATGCGTGTTTTATTAATTAAAAAAACCCAATTATTAAATACTGTTTTAAGTTCTTGCGAAAGTTTTTTTTCTAACAGTTTTTTTTCTTGAGTTTTTAAAGCTGTTAGAAGTGGAAAATATTCTGAATTTCTCGAGAAAAATCTTTTTGAGTCTAAATTAATTTCTATTTCGTAATTACTATTTATTTGCGATGCAATAAAATTAGAGCTGGTAAAGTTGAATTTTATTGGAGTAAGTATTAATGTTTCTGAATTTCGTAATATTTGTTTTTCTATTTCTAGTGTTGCATTTTTTATTAATAAATTATTATTTAATGCAGTTTTTTCTGCTTGCTGCATACTTATTGTTTGTACATCGTTTTCTTGAGCAAGCAGTATTGTTGCATTTATCTCGCAAAGAATAAATATTAGAATTATTTGAAAGTAATATTTCATTAATAATTGTTTGAGTTATAAGCTAAGTTCGAGAATAATAATTCTTGTCTAATTATTTCTACTTTTACACATTATACTTTAACACAAAATCAACCTGTTTTTACCCTTGCTCCCTAATGGGAACAGATTATTTTTTTAGTTTTCTTTAGGGTTAGGGGCAAAAAAACTAAAAAATCTTAATTCTGTTTAATCTGTCAAAGTAGAATTATTTAGAAATTTTAATCTATATTCCTGTTTTTTCTTTAGCAATATTGCAGCAATATATTTATAAACAATAATATAAAACAATGCTATTCTTTTTGTTTTGCAATAAAACAATTATAAATAATAATGCCAATTCCTATTAAAATAAATGGGATGCTTAGTATTTGTCCCATATTTAATATCATAGATTCTTCGAAATTAACCTGAACTTCCTTAATAAATTCAATTAAAAAACGAACTGTAAATAATAATACCATGAATATTCCGAAAATCGTTCCGTTTTTCAATTTTATACTTTTCTTATTATGTAAGAAATATAATAAGAAAAATATTAATAAATACGACAGAGCTTCATAAATTTGTGTTGGATGTTTCGGCAATATTTCTCCGTTATGCTTAAATATAAATCCCCACGGTAAGTTAGTAACATCGCCATAAATTTCAGAGTTCATTAGATTTCCTGTTCTAATAAAAAAACCTGCTAAGGCAACTACTATTACAATTTTATCGAGTGTCCACAGATATGGTTTTTTGTATTTTCTCGAAAATAAATATAAAGCAATTAATATTCCAATTCCTGCTCCATGGCTGGCTAATCCTCCATGCCAGATTTTTAGTATTTCTAAAGGATTACTGAAATAATAATCGGGTTGATAAAAAAGACAATGGCCTAGTCTAGCGCCGAGAACTGTTCCTACAGCCATGTATATTGTAAGCTTATCGAGTAATTCTGTACTTAAATTTTCTTTTTTAAAAAACTTAAGCATTATTACGTAGCCCATATAAAAAGATAAGGCAAATAAAATTCCATAATATCTTATAGATAATGGTCCTAAATGAAAAATCTCAGGGTCTAAATTCCAAGTAATGTAACTTAATGTCATTGTTTGTTATTATTTTAGTTTTAAACAACAAATTTAGTTTTTTTATTGTAAAATTTATTTTGATTTGTAAATATTTAATAATTAAATAATTTTTATGTGATAAGTCTAATATGATTAATTGAAAATAAATTAAGATATTTGTTCAGAAATAATTTAATTTAATTATAATTAGGTATTATTGACAAATAAAACACATTAAATATTATGATTAAGAAATATAGAAAATTATTATTAAACAATGCATTTCTTGCCTTAGGTATATTTCTTATTTATGCTTGTGCATCTGTTAGTGCTCCTACAGGAGGACCAAAAGATGAAACTCCCCCTAAACCATTATCGTTTATTCCCGAGAATTATTCTACAAATTTCGATTCGAAAACTATAGAAATTATTTTCGACGAATATGTAGAAATAAAAGAATTACAAAAGAATTTAATTATTTCGCCTCCACTCGAAAAAAATCCGCTTGTTACTGTTAAAGGAAAGATTGTTATAATAGAAATTGAAGAAGAACTTGCCGATTCTACTACATATAATATGTATTTCGGAAATTCAATTAGAGATTTTAACGAAAGCAATCCTATAGAAAATTTTCAGTATGTTTTTTCTACCGGCTCATATATCGATTCTATGTCGATTGCCGGCAATATACTCGATGCTTATAACTTAGTGCCTGCCGAAAATGTTTTAGTAATGCTTTATAGCAACTTAAACGATTCTGTCCCAATGCAAAGTATTCCTGAATATATATCGAGAACAAACGATAAAGGATATTTTAAAATAAATAATATACGAAACGATACGTTTAAAATATTCTGCTTAATCGATAATAATTCGAATTATTTATACGATCAGAATGATGAAAATATTGCATTTATTGATTCTCTAATTGCATTTAAAGAAAAATTGATAGAAGTTAAAGATACAATATTTAAAAAAGAGAAGAATATTTCTATTGCCGATTCTGTTTTTTATACTGTCGATTCAACAAAAATCGATACTGTTATTAGTAGTTATAAAAATATGTTCGTAACTAACGAATATCATATGTTCTTGTTTAACGAAAATAAGAAAAATCAATATATAAAAGAAAATAAACGAACCGATTTAGAAAAAATACAATTAGTATTTAACGATAAAATTAAAGATTCTATTTTAGTTAATTTGTTAGATTCTATTAATGTGTCGGATTGGTATATTAAAGAAGAAAATAAAACAAAAGATACCATAGTTTATTGGTTAACCGATTCGTTAGTTTATAATAATAAGGAAATAAATATTGAAGTAAAATATTATAAGAAAGATACTTTAAATAATTATCAATTAAGTTCCGATACTTTAAAAATGAGATTTTTTGAAGACGAGAAGAAAAAGAATGATGAAAAAAATAAATATCTTCCTTTAAAATTTAATTTAAGTAATTCAAAGACCTTTGATTTGAATAAAAACATTAGTATAGATTCGTATTTCCCGATAAATAAGGTTGATACATCGAAAATAAGGTTTTTTAGGATAACCGATTCTATTCAAATAGCTCAAGATTTTGTTTTGAATAAAGACTCGAGTAAATTGCGCCATTATATTTTTAGTTTCAAAAAAATTGAAAATAAAAAATATGGTTTAAAATTATTCCCGGGAGCATTTACCGATATCTATAATAATATAAACGATACAGTTGATATAGTTTTCAATACTCAGAAAATGGAATACTATGGCAAACTATTTGCCAATATTAGTGTAATTGATTCAACGAATATAATTGTTCAATTATTAAAAGATGACGATAAGGAAAGTCTTATAAAAGAAAAATTTATTTCAAAAAACGGAACTGTTATTTTCGATTATTTACAACCCAATGAATATATATTTAAAGTAATTATCGATAAAAATAATAATAAGAAGTGGGA
This sequence comes from uncultured Bacteroidales bacterium, assembly GCA_964504155.1. GTDB lineage: Bacteria > Bacteroidota > Bacteroidia > Bacteroidales > UBA12077 > CAZDCZ01. The sequence continues at coordinate 38,823 of CAZDCZ010000002.1, forward strand.
CACAGGTAACTATTTTAACAAATTACAACCCGAAGAAGTTCTTTATAGAAAAGAAAAAATTAAAGTGCGATCGAATTGGGATGTTGAAGTTAATTTTAATATAAAAAAAGAATAAAACTGAGATTATTCGTAAAAATTAAAAACTAAATAAAATGTCTGTATTATTAGAATTTGCCATGTTTCCGACCGATAAAGGAGAAAGCGTAAGTAGCGAAGTAAGTAAAGTTATTGCAATGATACGTAATAGCGGAGTTAGTTATAAATTATCGGCTATGGGAACAATAATTGAAACAGATACTTTAGCCGAAGCATTAAATATTGTTCAAAAATCAAACGATATATTAGCGATTAATTCAAATAGAATTTATTCTTCAATTAAGTTAGATATTCGAAAAAATACAAAAAAGCGTTTAGAAACTAAAATACAGTCTATTCAGAATAAGATAGGAAATGTAGATAAATAGTTTAATATTTTTTGAAAGAAAGCGCAATTTAGAAATGTTCTAAATTGCGCTTTCTTTTTATATATTCTTAATCCTTTTTTGCAACTCTTATGCTCTGACTTAAAGAAAATTAGAGCCCGTGTTGTTATAAAAATGAAATATGCTTATTTGTTATGTATTTTTGTAATAAACAGAAACTTAGAGATATACATAAATTGCAAATTGCGAAATATTTTATTTACTTTGGTATCAGGTTATTAATGCTTGCTTGTTATTATTTCATAAACTGGAATAGTGCCTGCTTCTTGATAATTTAACATATGTATAACATAAAAAAACCTTATTAATTATGAGAAAAATTTTTACTTTTTTAGTAATTTTATCTCTAATAGTAGGAAAAGTGTCTTTTGCACAAAAAGATATTAAACTAAAAACTACTGATAGAGAAAAAATTGAAATCACGAAAAATCGAAGCGAAGGTTTTCGTATTACTAATTCAATACTTAAATTAAATTTCGACTTACAAGAAACAGAAAAAGGAAACTTTGAAACCCTATCCGTTAATGGATTAACAAAAACATTTAATGAAGGGAACCCTAACTTACCGGTAGTAAGTAAACTTATTGAAATACCGTTAGATGCTGAAGTTAGAGTTAAAGTAGTTAGTTACGACGAAGAAATTATCTATTTAAAAGAACATGATATTTCTAATAAACTATTTCCTGCACAAGCATCAATAGAGAAGAATATTGACCCTTCAACTGTACCATTAAAAATAAATGAAAAGGTATATAATACCGATGCATTTTTTAAGCAAGAAATTGCTACTGTTGAAGATAGAGGAATATTAAGATATAAAAGATTTGGATACCTACAAATCTCGCCTATTCAATATAATCCTGTAAAAAATATTATTAAAGTATTAAATAATATTGTTGTTGATATAGAGTTTGTTGGGGCAAACCCATTAAAAAATAAGACATATAAGAAAAAATATTATTCTCCTTATTTTAATGGAGTTGCAAATGGTACAATTAATCATATTTACGATTCTAAAGAACTTATCGAATCTGAACCTGTAAAATATGTAATAGTTGCAGATCGTATGTTTGAAGCAACTTTGCAGCCTTTTATCGAATGGAAAACTAAAAAAGGTTTTAATGTTGTAGAAGCTTATACTGATGAGCCTGCTGTTGGAAATACAACTTCAACAATAAAAACATATCTTCAAGATTTATATAATAATCCTTCCGATGGTATTGCTCCAAGTTTTGTTTTATTTGTTGGCGATATAGACCAAATCCCTGCATATAGTGGCTCAGAGACTGTCGAATCTCATGTTTCTGATTTATACTATTGTGAATATACAGGCGATAAACTTCCTGAAGTATATTATGGACGTTTTTCAGCAGAAAATACTTCTGAATTGCAAAATCAAATAGATAAGACTCTAGAGATTGAAAAATATGAAATGCCAGATCCTTCTTATCTCGACAATGTTGTTCTTGTTGCAGGTGTTGATGATACTTGGGCTCCAACTCATGGAAATGGTGCTATAAATTATGCTAACGATAATTATACAAATGCATCTAACGGTATTAATTCCATGTATTATTTATATGGAGACGATAGTGGTGTTATGGCTTCAGACGCTTCTGGCGCATCTGCTTCAATAATAAGTAATATTAGTGCTGGTGTTTCTTTGGCCAATTATACAGCGCATTGTAGTTCTAATGGTTGGGCTAATCCTAGTTTTTCTATTAGCGATATTGCCGGAATGAATAATGAGCATATGTATCCTTTATTAATTGGTAATTGTTGTTTGTCGAATAAATTCGACGATAACGATTGTTTTGGAGAAGAGATTGTTTACGCACAAAACGAAGGAGCTGTTGCTTATATTGGTGGTTCAAATAGTACTTACTGGGACGAAGATTATTGGTGGGGTGTTGGTTTAACTTCTACTGTTACTGCAAATCCTACTTATGCCGGCAGTGGATTAGGTACTTACGACTGTGCTTTTCATACTAATGGAGAAGTCGAAGCAGATTGGTTTGTTACAGCATCGCAAATGATTGTTGCCGGAAATCTTGCCGTCGAAGCTTCATCGTCAACAAGAAAAACATATTACTGGGAAATATATCACCTTATGGGCGACCCTTCATTAACACCATATATTACTGTTCCTACTGCGGTTACTGCTTCATATAATTCCGATATTATTATTGGTGCAAATACATTTACAGTTAATACTGAAGAGAATGCTTATGTTGCTTTTTCTAAAGATGGTGTTTTGTTAGATGCAAAGATTGCTGATGCTTCCGGAACTGTTGTTCTTAATTTCACTGCTTTAGAAGATGTTGGTACTGCCGATGTTGTTATAACAAAGCAAAATAGAGCTCCGAAAATCTCAACTGTAAATATAATCCCTTCAACTACTCCATACATTACCCTCGACTCTTATGTAATCGACGATGCATCAGGAAATGTTAATGGTTTAGCCGATTTTGCAGAGACATTAAATTTAGATGTTACTTTAAAGAATGTTTCAGATACATATGATGCCTTGAATGTTGAAACAACATTATCAACAAGCGATGCTAATGTTAGTATATCAGATGCAACAGAGACTTATGGAACAATTGCAGCCAGTGGAAGTTTAGCAAAAGTTGGTGCATATAATATAAGTATCAATAACGATGTTGAAGATCAGCATGTATTAAACTTCGATTTAACAATTACCGGAGAAGATGCATCAACTAATTCATATACATGGAATTCAAATATTAATCTAACCGTAAATGCCCCTGTCTTAGAAATTGGAGATATGACAATTGACGATTCTGCTACAGGAAATAATGATGGTATTTTAGATCCGGGCGAGACAGCTACAGTAAATGTTGTAACAACTAATAGCGGACATGCCGATATTACAAATGTAGTAGGTGTTTTAACTATCGAAGGAGGGTCAAGCCCATATTTAACAATCGATAATGGAACTACTTCTGCTTACCCATTAGTAATTGACGAAGAAGGAATAGCAAGTTTCGAAGTAACAGCCGATGCCGGAACACCAGTTGGAACACCTGTAGATATGGATATTAATTTAACAGGCGGAACATCTAATCAGTATTCCGATATGAATGGTAAAGTTATTATTATCGGCGAAATACCTGAATATACAATCGATCAAGAAGGAACAGTATCTACTTGCGTAGGATTATTTTACGATTCAGGAAGCTCCACCGAAGAATATAGTAATAGCGAAAACTATACAATGACATTCGAATCTGCTACCGTAGGTAAAAACATACAAGCTAATTTTATAAATTTCGATGTAGAAAGTAACGCAACATGTAATTACGATAAACTTAGTATTTATAACGGAACAAGCTCTTCGGCCGATTTAATTGGCGAATATTGTGGTACTACATCTCCCGGTGTTGTAACAGCAAGTAATTCTGATGGAGCCTTAACCTTTGTTTTTACCTCAGATGGTTCCGTAACAAAATCAGGCTGGGAAGCAGAAATATCATGTGTAGACGCTTACGATGTAACATTCGTAGTAAGCGATGTATATGGATTTGTAAATGGAGCGACAGTTAGCTTTAACGGAGAAGAAAAATCTACAAATGCAAGCGGCGAAGCTGTATTTACAAATATTATAGAAGGCGACAATCTTCCATATATTATATCTGCATTGGGACACGAAGAATATAGTTCTAACTTAAATCTCTTAGGAGATATTACAGAAACAGTAGATTTAGTATTAAGTACTTACGATATAACATTTAATGTATTCGACGAAGATGGAACAACACCATTAGATGGTGATGTAACATTTAACGGAAGTACCTTGTCAACAACAAACGGAACAGTTACTTTTGTAAGTGTCCCATACGAGCTTGGTAAGTCTTATTCTGTAGACGTTCCATTATACGAGCCATATAATGGAAGCATTGATGTAGATGCAGAAAAATCCGAAGATGTTACAATGACACTAATAACATGGGATGTTACTTTTGTAGTAGACGATGGAACCGACCCAATAGTAGGAGCCATAATAGAATTTAATGGCGAAGAGTTAGCTACCGAGGCCTCGGGTGAAGTAATCTTTACTCATGTACCCCCAGGTCCAAAAGGCGACTTTCCTTATACAGTAAGAAAATCAGGCTATGGGAATGAATCAGGAATAGTTTCGGTTACAAATTCTAATGTTACAGTACCAGTAACAATGACAGTCGGTACTGCTACATATAAAGTAAGCTTTAATGTTACAGATGGAGTAAATCCTATCGAAGGAGCAAATGTAAACTTTAATAGCGAAGATGTACTAACTAATTCCGAAGGTTATGCCGAATTTTTAGAGGTAAGTGAAGGAACAGATTTAACATACACAGTTTCTAAGATAGCATATTTTAATTCAACCGGAACAGTTGATGTAGCAGGAGCTAATGTTAGCGAAGATGTATTGTTAACAATAATACCTTACGATGTAACATTTATAGTTACCGATGGAACAAATCCTATAGAAGGAGCAAGTATAAACTTTCATGGCGAAACCTTAACAAGTAATGCAAGTGGAGAGTGTGTATTTGTTGATATCGATCCGGAAGCAACTCTTACTTATATAATAACTAAACTTGGTTTCGATGATGTGTCGTCAAGTTTAGACGTTGTAGATCAGGATGTAACAGAGAATGTAACAATGAATGTTTCTACTTATGATATTACTTTCGATGTGCGCGAAGATAAAGGAGCAACCTTAAATGCCGATGTAAGCTTTAACGGAACTACTCAAACATGTGTAAACGGATTAACAACATTTACCGATGTAGAGTATGGTTTAGCACAGGAATATAGTGTTGAAACAGATGGATATGAATCAATAACAGATGCAGTAGATGTAAATGCTAATAAAACAGTAAATGTTAGAATGTTGATAATAACCTACGATATAACATTTGCTGTAACCGCCGAAGATGGCACAACACCTGTAGAAGCCGAAGTAAGCTTTAATGGAATAACTCAAACAGCTACAGAAGGAACAACAATTTTTACAGGAATAGAGTACGAATTGGCAAAATCGTTTACAATGTCTGCAGAAGGATTTTACGATACAACAGCAACTATCGATGTTGATGCAAATAAAACAATAGAAGTATCAATGAATCATATTTGTTATTCAGTAAGCTTTAATGTAGAAGATGTTGACGATAATGCTCTTGAAGGAGTAAACGTATCGTTTAATTCAACCAATCAGTTAACAGATTCTGAAGGAAGTACAACATTTACAGATGTAATTCCTGGCGACGGATTATCTTATACATTAACAAAAGATGGATATAACGATATTACAAGTAGTCTAAATCTTACAAATAGCAATGTGTCGCTTAATATTACTATGACTTCTTCTGTTGGAATAGAATCGTTATCTGATTTAGGTATTAGTATTTATCCGAATCCTTCAAATGGAGTATTTAATGTAGATTTACAAAGTAAAATGTTAGGAAACATTGATCTTAAAATCTATAATGTTAATGGACAAATAGTTTATTCTAAATCTATTTCAAATACTAAAAAGAATTATATTGACATTAGAGAACAAGCTAGTGGAATATATTATTTAGTTATTAAATCTGAAAAAGGAGTATTTAATACGAAAGTTGTTCTTGAATAAATATTAATTCTAAAATTATAATTAAAAGTATAAGCTATGGCTCTCATAACTTATACTTTTAATATTATTTATTTGAATACTCTCTCATTTAGACACATGTGATCAGCTTTGTAAATTGGTCTCATAGACTGAATTTATTTTTTTTGGAATAGCAAAAAATATAATTTCATCATGTTTAGTCCTACTGATAGTCAAAAACAATTAGTTAGTAAAAAAATATATATGAAAAAAAATATACTTAGGTTTAAATTAATTATTATTGGTATTTTAATAATTAGCATAAATAATGTATTTGCCAATTCTTATAGCGATAAGAACAAGATAGAATTATTAAATTCTAAAAATGGCAAAATTGTTGTAAAGTTAAATACAAAATCATTTAGTAAAAGCATTGTTAATACTCCAAGAGGAGAAGCATATATTTTTAATGCAGACAATTTTTCAATGATTTTAAAAAAGGGTGCACCAGCTTTACCAAAATTTACAAAATCGATTATTATACCTGATATGGCTAATATGCAGGTAAAGATTGTCGATTCGAAATATACAGAAATAGAAAATGTAAATATTGCTCCATCAAAAGGGAATCTTTATAGAGATAAAGACCCAAATACAATTCCATATGTTTATGGCAAAGAATATGATGCTAATCAGAACTATCCCGGTGAATTAGCTGAATTGTCAGATCCTTATATATTACGCGATTATAGAGGGCAAACTATTAACTTTTATCCATTTCAATATAATCCTCTTACAAAAAAATTAAGAATATATTCTGAGTTAACTGTTGAACTTGTAGAAAATAAAAATGTCATATCTACGATTAATGTTTTTAATAGAACGAAATTAAAAGAAAAAGTTAATTCGGAATTTGATAATATTTATAAAAATCATTTTTTGAATTATTCTACAGAAGGGAAATATACTGTAATTGAAGATGAAGGAAATATGTTAATTATTGCACCTGCCGAATATATGAGTGCAATGAGCGATTTTGTTGCATGGAAAAAACAAAGAGGACTAGCTGTTGAATTAGTACAGTATTCTACTGTTGGTTCTACTGCTACTGATGTTGAGACATATGTAGAAAATTATTATAACGCTAATGGACTAACATTTTTGCTGCTAATTGGCGATGCAGAAGATATTCCATCAATGAATAAATCCGGGGATTCTGATGCTGCTTATGGTCATATTGTGGGTAACGATTCGTATGCTGAAGTTTTTGTGGGTAGATTTTCTGCAGAAAGTGTAGCCGATGTTCAAACACAAGTTATGCGTGTTATACATTACGAAAGAGATATTACTACTGCTGACACATGGTTTGAAACTGCTGTTGGCATTGCTTCAGATCAAGGAGGAGTTGGACAAGGTGATGATGATGAATCCGATGCCGAGCATATGGACAACATTCGTACAGATTTATTGAATTATGGTTATTCTACTGTCGATCAGTCTTACGATGATTATGGAGCAACTGCTTCTGATGTGGCTAATTCAGTAAATACAGGAAGAAGTCTTATTAATTATGTGGGACATGGATCTGATTATTCATGGGTTTCTACTGGTTTTGAAATTTCTGATGTTAATAGCTTAACTAACGAAAATAAATTGCCTTATATATTTGATGTAGCTTGTGTAAATGGTAATTTTCATGGACAAACTTGTTTTGCCGAAGCATGGATGAGAGCTACAAATAATTCAAATCCTACTGGTGCTATATCGATTATTGCTTCTACAATTAACCAGTCTTGGGCACCTCCTATGGATGGTCAAGACGAAATGGACGATATTCTTGTTGAATCCTATGTAGAAAATATTAAGCGTACATATGGCGGAATCGCAATAAATGGTTGTATGCATATGAACGATGAGTATGGAGCCGATGGTGCCGAAATGACTGATACTTGGACTATTTTTGGTGACCCCTCATTATTAGTTCGTACTAAAAATCCTTCAGATTTGTCTATATCTCATAATGATGCAATTTTTATTGGAAGCGAACAATTTGTTGTGAACGGTAATGAAGATGCGTTCGTTTCTTTAACTATCGATGGAGAAATAATTGGTACAGCGAAAATTCAAGGTGGCTCTGCAACTGTTTCTTTCGATGCTTTAACAGAACCTGGAAATATGAAAGTTACTGTAACAGGATATAACAAAATAGTTTATATTGCAGATGTTGAAATCACTCCTGCTAATACTCCATACATTACCCTCGACTCTTATGTAATCGATGATGCATCAGGAAATGTTAATGGTTTAGTCGATTTTGCAGAGACATTAAATTTAGATGTTACTTTAAAGAATGTTTCAGATACATATGATGCCTTGAATGTTGAAACAACATTATCAACAAGCGATGCTAATGTTAGTATATCAGATGCAACAGAGACTTATGGAACAATTGCAGCCAGTGGAAGTTTAGCAAAAGTTGGTGCATATAATATAAGTATCAATAACGATGTTGAAGATCAGCATGTATTAAACTTCGATTTAACAATTACCGGAGAAGATGCATCAACTAATTCATATACATGGAATTCAAATATTAATCTAACCGTAAATGCCCCTGTCTTAGAAATTGGAGATATGACAATTGACGATTCTGCTACAGGAAATAATGATGGTATTTTAGATCCGGGCGAGACAGCTACAGTAAATGTTGTAACAACTAATAGCGGACATGCCGATATTACAAATGTAGTAGGTGTTTTAACTATCGAAGGAGGGTCAAGCCCATATTTAACAATCGATAATGGAACTACTTCTGCTTACCCATTAGTAATTGACGAAGAAGGAATAGCAAGTTTCGAAGTAACAGCCGATGCCGGAACACCAGTTGGAACACCTGTAGATATGGATATTAATTTAACAGGCGGAACATCTAATCAGTATTCCGATATGAATGGTAAAGTTATTATTATCGGCGAAATACCTGAATATACAATCGATCAAGAAGGAACAGTATCTACTTGCGTAGGATTATTTTACGATTCAGGAAGCTCCACCGAAGAATATAGTAATAGCGAAAACTATACAATGACATTCGAATCTGCTACCGTAGGTAAAAACATACAAGCTAATTTTATAAATTTCGATGTAGAAAGTAACGCAACATGTAATTACGATAAACTTAGTATTTATAACGGAACAAGCTCTTCGGCCGATTTAATTGGCGAATATTGTGGTACTACATCTCCCGGTGTTGTAACAGCAAGTAATTCTGATGGAGCCTTAACCTTTGTTTTTACCTCAGATGGTTCCGTAACAAAATCAGGCTGGGAAGCAGAAATATCATGTGTAGACGCTTACGATGTAACATTCGTAGTAAGCGATGTATATGGATTTGTAAATGGAGCGACAGTTAGCTTTAACGGAGAAGAAAAATCTACAAATGCAAGCGGCGAAGCTGTATTTACAAATATTATAGAAGGCGACAATCTTCCATATATTATATCTGCATTGGGACACGAAGAATATAGTTCTAACTTAAATCTCTTAGGAGATATTACAGAAACAGTAGATTTAGTATTAAGTACTTACGATATAACATTTAATGTATTCGACGAAGATGGAACAACACCATTAGATGGTGATGTAACATTTAACGGAAGTACCTTGTCAACAACAAACGGAACAGTTACTTTTGTAAGTGTCCCATACGAGCTTGGTAAGTCTTATTCTGTAGACGTTCCATTATACGAGCCATATAATGGAAGCATTGATGTAGATGCAGAAAAATCCGAAGATGTTACAATGACACTAATAACATGGGATGTTACTTTTGTAGTAGACGATGGAACCGACCCAATAGTAGGAGCCATAATAGAATTTAATGGCGAAGAGTTAGCTACCGAGGCCTCGGGTGAAGTAATCTTTACTCATGTACCCCCAGGTCCAAAAGGCGACTTTCCTTATACAGTAAGAAAATCAGGCTATGGGAATGAATCAGGAATAGTTTCGGTTACAAATTCTAATGTTACAGTACCAGTAACAATGACAGTCGGTACTGCTACATATAAAGTAAGCTTTAATGTTACAGATGGAGTAAATCCTATCGAAGGAGCAAATGTAAACTTTAATAGCGAAGATGTACTAACTAATTCCGAAGGTTATGCCGAATTTTTAGAGGTAAGTGAAGGAACAGATTTAACATACACAGTTTCTAAGATAGCATATTTTAATTCAACCGGAACAGTTGATGTAGCAGGAGCTAATGTTAGCGAAGATGTATTGTTAACAATAATACCTTACGATGTAACATTTATAGTTACCGATGGAACAAATCCTATAGAAGGAGCAAGTATAAACTTTCATGGCGAAACCTTAACAAGTAATGCAAGTGGAGAGTGTGTATTTGTTGATATCGATCCGGAAGCAACTCTTACTTATATAATAACTAAACTTGGTTTCGATGATGTGTCGTCAAGTTTAGACGTTGTAGATCAGGATGTAACAGAGAATGTAACAATGAATGTTTCTACTTATGATATTACTTTCGATGTGCGCGAAGATAAAGGAGCAACCTTAAATGCCGATGTAAGCTTTAACGGAACTACTCAAACATGTGTAAACGGATTAACAACATTTACCGATGTAGAGTATGGTTTAGCACAGGAATATAGTGTTGAAACAGATGGATATGAATCAATAACAGATGCAGTAGATGTAAATGCTAATAAAACAGTAAATGTTAGAATGTTGATAATAACCTACGATATAACATTTGCTGTAACCGCCGAAGATGGCACAACACCTGTAGAAGCCGAAGTAAGCTTTAATGGAATAACTCAAACAGCTACAGAAGGAACAACAATTTTTACAGGAATAGAGTACGAATTGGCAAAATCGTTTACAATGTCTGCAGAAGGATTTTACGATACAACAGCAACTATCGATGTTGATGCAAATAAAACAATAGAAGTATCAATGAATCATATTTGTTATTCAGTAAGCTTTAATGTAGAAGATGTTGACGATAATGCTCTTGAAGGAGTAAACGTATCGTTTAATTCAACCAATCAGTTAACAGATTCTGAAGGAAGTACAACATTTACAGATGTAATTCCTGGCGACGGATTATCTTATACATTAACAAAAGATGGATATAACGATATTACAAGTAGTCTAAATCTTACAAATAGCAATGTGTCGCTTAATATTACTATGACTTCTTCTGTTGGAATAGAATCGTTATCTGATTTAGGTATTAGTATTTATCCGAATCCTGCATCTAATTTTGTTAATATTGTTAGCGATAACCTAGGAAGTTTAAATGTATCATTTACAGATATATCAGGAAAAACTGTATTGCAAACACTTGTTGAAAATAGAAAAACTGTTCTCGATATTTCTGATATTTCTTCTGGTATATATATAATAAATATTAAATCTGGAAAGAAAATTTATAAAATGAAATTTATAAAACAATAATAAATATAGTCCATTTCGAAAAGTTAATAGGATTAATGATGATGAGTTTTTCGGAATGGGCTTTTTAAAAAAGTATTATTAAAATTTAGTGTATGTAAAATTATGTATCCTAATTGATTACTTAGAAAGTTTTGTATATTAATAAAAATTTAGTAGATTTATAATATATTTTTATAATGTTATGAATAGTAGTATGTAGCTGTAATTGAAAATTCCAAATATATGACTGTTGTAGATAGCAATAGAATTATATTAGTAATTTATAGTTAAAAATTGAATTAATATTAACCCTTAAAAATTAATTAATTATGAGAAAACAAATTACTTTGTTAATTACTTTTCTTCTTGTTGCATCTTTTTCCTTTGGTCAGAATTGGCAATCGGTTAAAAAGGTAAACAATGAGAAAAATTTAAATCCTAAAAAAATCGAAAGAGGAATTAATCCTTATCGAAATTCTATTGATGGGATAAAAGTGGTAAATAAGGCTAAAAATAAAAAAGGAGTATATCAATACTCTCCTGCTGATAGTCCTGGTAGTGGGAATTATTCTAGCAATACTTTTGCCGAATTAAGCTGGACAACCATTACGGTTTCAGAAATCGAAGTTGTTAATCAAGTACAGATTGATTATACATGGGATACAGACTCCTATGCTTCCGAGGGTTCATTTCATTTAAAATCACCTAATGGAACTTCAGTTGTTATTGCTGCCGGAGAAGGTGATGGTACTTACTCTGTTGTATTAACAGATTTTAATAATGAAGCAACAAATGGAGATTGGGAATTATGGATTGAAGATTCATATGGTGATGGTGGACATCAGGCTACCAATATTACTTTCTCAATAACTACACCTGTTGCTAACGATGCCGGAATATCTGAATTAGTAAGTATCGATGAAGATGCAATAAATTACGAAGGCGATAAAGATATTATCGTTAGTATGAAAAACTTTGGAACACAGAATTTGCTTTCAGACTCTATTGCATGGGGATATATTGCAGGAGAAGATACTACATATATGCCTGCTATTGAATGGACAGGTGATCTTGCTCAAGGCGAAACCGAAGAAATTAATTTAGGTACACTTACTCTTGAAGCTAATGTCGAATATCAAATTGGTGCTTGGACACATTATCCAAACGGTGTAGCTGACGAAAATTCTGCTAACGATACTTCCGGAGTAGATTTTCATGCTTATAAAAAAGGTGTCCTTTTAGAATCTTTCGAAGGAACGACATTCCCCCCTGCCAACTGGACTACAATAAATAACGATGGAGGATCTAAAGAATGGGAAATATCCTCTTCATATTCATACAACGGAATGCAATCTGCTAGTGTTGGCTACGAGAAGCCTAACGACGACTGGTTAATTACTCCTAAGCTTATTGTTGCCGAAGGCGATATTTTGAGTTTCTGGGCTATAAGTACTTCCTCGTATTTTCAAGAGGATTTTAATGTGCTTGTTTCAAAAACCGGAAAAAACATAGAAGATTTTACTATTTCATTAGAAGAAGTTATTGCACATCCAAATACTTGGACCGAACATGCATATACTTTAACAGATAATGCAAATATTTCTGCCGGCGACAGCATTTATGTTGCAGTGCAATGTGTATCAAACGATCAATTGCGTTTAGTTGTTGATATGTTTAGTGGTCCTATGCTTGCAAGTGTTAAGGATAATGACCTTGCTGTTGACGAGGTAATTACCTCATTAATTAAGCCGGGAGAAGATAATCAACTTAAAGCAATTGTAAGTAACCATGGAATTATCGACCAAACTTCTATAGATATTACATTTAAAATAGATGGCGAAGAAGTTGGTTCTATAATTGTTGATGAATTAGCTTATATGGAATCCGATACTGTTGCTATTACTTGGACGACTCCAAGCGATATAACTTCTTATAATCTCGAAGTTTCTGTTGATGAAGACGATAATAACGATAATAATATTTTAAGTTCTGAAATTTTTGCCCTTGCTGAAATTGCAGGATACTTAATGGATTTAGAAGATGATAATTTAATGAGCATCAATCTTCCTAATTCACAAGATCTTAATCTTGTATCTTCTTATGGAACTTCTATATATGCTGGCACATGGGCTAATGGTAAATGGTACGGAGTTACGAAAAATAACGATTTAGTTACTATAAATTATAATACCGGAGCTGTTACAGAAATTGCTACTTTAGAATTAGGTTCGGTTACTGGTATTGCTTACGATTGGACTACCGGAACAATGTATGCTGCAGATTATGATAGTGGTAATGGAGTGTCATTATTATATACTGTTAATATAACTACTGGTGAAGTGCAAAGAGTAGGATTAGGTAGCACACCTGGAATTAATATAAATTTAGCATGCGATCTTGATGGTAATTTATTTGCTACAAATCTCGACGACAATTTATATTCTATTAGTAAATTTGCTGGTACTGGTACTGCTATTGGTGAATTAGGTATAGATATTAACTATGCTCAAGATATGGAATTCGATCATGAAAATGGTGATGTATTATATGCCCCTGCTTATACCGATAAAGGTGGATTATATGTTATAAACACAGAAAGTGGAACTGCTACATTACTTGGTGAAATGGATCATGAATGTGCTGGATTTGCTATTCCATATGTTTCTCCTGCTCCTAATGTTGTAGAAATGAATCCTGCTAATAATAGCGAAGATAATGCTGTTGATACAGATATTCATATTATTTTCGATCAGAATGTCGATTCTGTCGATTTTAGTGGTATAACAATTTCTGGTGATGTATCTGGTGTTGTGTCAAATATTAGTGCTGAACTTACAGATAGTTTATTAACAATATCTCATGATGCTTTTGCTAACGATGATATTTTTACTATTACAATTCCTTCTGGAACTGTTACTGCCGAAGAGGTAAATGCTGAAATAGTATGGTCGTTCGGTACAATAATGCCAGCTCCCGAAGCTCTTACATTTACACCTTTCCATGGTGCTACTGGTATTGCTTTAGATGGAGAAATCTCTTTAGTGTTTAATCAAGAAATTAGCGATAATAATCTTGCAGGAATTACTGTAATTAGTACTACTGATGGTCCTATTGGAGGTCTTAGCGCTATAATTGCTGATGATAATAAAACACTTACTATAGCACATGATGCTTTTATTACTAACGACGACGAAATAGCTGTTGCTATTCCTGCAGATGCTGTTGCTAATGAAGATGGCGTTATGAATTTAGATACTTCATGGACATTTACTACTTTATTAGCCGGACAACCAATTGCCGATTCTATTGCTCCTGCTAATAACGAAAGAACTGTTGCTTTAGATGCTAATGTATTAGTTCGTTTTAGTACTGCAATTACTGAGATCGACCTAAGTGGTGTTACAATTAATGGTCCCGAAGGTGATGTAACTGGTGTTGTTGCAACATTAGCTGATAGTACAGTTAGTATTGCTCACGATGCTTTTGCTAATAATAACGATGTATATACTGTTACAATTCCAGGAGATGCTGTTACGGCTGCAGGAGTTAATAACTCTGAAATACAATGGAGCTTTACTACTATTTTAGCTGCTCCCGAAGTTGTTGAATATTCTCCTATAGACGGCGCAACAAGCATTGCTTTAGATGAAGATATCCTTATCGAATTTAATCAACTTATCGACGATAGTCAGGTTGATATGGATACATTAATTACCATTATCGGTGAAAACGAAGATACTGTGAAAAATATTTCTGCAAGTATTGCTCCCGATGGTAAAATATATGTTTCTCACGACGATATGGAATATAATAATGCTGTATATACAGTTACTATTCCTGCAAATATGGTTCATAATGTTGATTCTGTTATGAATGCCGAAGAAACAACTTGGACATTTACAACTATTCTTGATGCTCCCGAAGTAGAAACATTTACTCCGGATAGTGGAGCTGTTGATGTTGCTTTAGATGCTGAGATTTCTCTTCTTCTGAATCAGGATCTTGTTGTTAACGATTTAAGTATTGTTACAATATCTAGCGATGCTATGGGACCTGTCGAAAACGTAAGTGGTACGCTTGGAGACGATAATCGTACTATTACCCTTGCTCACGATAACTTCTTTACAGTGAATGATGATATATATACTGTTACTATTCCTGCTAGTGCAGTTCAGAATAACGATGGTGTTTATAATCAAGATATAGTATGGACATTCCAAACAGTTTATACATACGATATCACATTTAATATTGAAGAAAATAGTGATGCTCTTGCTGATGCTACAATTACATTCGATGGAAGAGAACTTGCTACAAATAGTCTTGGTGCGGTTGTTTTCGAAGATGTTGTTAAAGCTGACGGTTTAGAATATACTGTTTCTAAAGATGGTTATAAAACTAAAACTGCGTATGTAGATGTAACCGGAAATGCAACTTTAGTTGTAAATCTTGAGAAGATTTATACTGTTACATTTAATGTTACTAACGGTACCGATCCTTTAGAAAATGCTGTTGTTACATTTAGTGGTAGAACAGATACTTGTTCGGTAGATGGTGTTGCAGAATTTGTTGATGTAAACCCAGGAATGAGTCAACCTTATATTGTTGCTCTAGATGGTTATTACGATGCAACTGGTATTCTTGATATAGTTGATCAGAATGTTGTTGAGAGTGTAGTTCTAACATCTACTGTTGGAATTGAAAATCTTGACGAATTTGGAATTAAGATTTATCCTAATCCTTCTAATGGTGTATTCTATATTAATAATACTAAAGTAAATAATCTTAAACTTACTGTAAGAGATATAACCGGGAAAGTTGTTCTTATAGAAGAACTTAACGAGAATGTTTCTAAAGTTGATATTACTGAACAAGCTTCAGGAGTATATTTTATCCAACTTGAAAATGGTGAGAAAACATTTAATAGTAAAATTATTATTAAATAGTAAAATATTTTGATACGACTGAAATTTTTCAGTCGTATCATTATTATTTAATTAATAATATAGTAATGAAAATATTTTATAAAAAAACAATAAACTTTTAACTTAAAATATTATGAGAAAAAGAATTACTTTAATTCTGCTTTCAATTTTTATGGTTGGTTCTTTGTTTGCTCAGGTAAAAAGATTGCCTGCAACAAAAAACTATAGAAAAGTAGATGCGACCGAATATATAAAGGTCAAAAATGAAAAAAAAGTTATAAATAGTAAAGAAGGAAATCTTGTTGTTCAAGGTTTCGAAGACGCTGTTGATAATTGGCCTGCTGGTTGGGAATCAGCTTCTACATCCGATCTTGCTGGAGCAGATTGGACTGCTACCGATTATACTGGTGGTGATAACACTTGGTTTGTTTGTACTCCAGAAAGCTTTAGTGGAGATGGTGCTGATTATATATACGAAGGAGATAAATCTGCTGCAATTGGATATACTGCAGGTAATGAAGGAAATCCAATGCATTGGTTAGTGTCAGAAGAAGTTAATTTACCTTCCGATACCGCATTTCTTTCTTTTATGGTATGGTTTAAAAATTCTTCAGCCGATGGTTGGTATACAAAATTTTATGTGCAAATTTTTGCCGACGATGCTTGGAGTAATCTTTTAACTTGGAACGACGAGACCGAAGATAATGTAAATCTTTACGAATCTGTTGTTGATATTGATTTAGGTAATTATAAAGGAAAATCTGTAAAATTTGGTTTTGTATTCGAATATAACGATGGATACCAAATGGCTATAGATAGTATTTCTTATATGAATGTTCCTCCATCTGATGATGCTGGAATATCTAAATTTTTACAACCTCTTAGTGGCGTTTACGAAGCTGCTACTAAAGATATTGAAGTAATAGTTAAAAATTATGGAGCCGATACATTACGTACCTGCGATGTAAATTGGGCTATAGATAATGGAACCGAAGTAGATGAACAATCTGTTTATAGTTGGTCTGGAGAGTTAGCTCAATTCGAATCAGATACAATTGTATTAGGTGATTATAATTTTGCCAATAGAGGTGATTATACTGTTTTTGCTTATACTTCATTACCTAATGGAAACCAAGATGCTAATTCTGTGAATGATACTGTTGAAGTAAGTCTTTCAATTTACGAAACAGGACAATTGTTTGAAACATACGAAGCAGGAAGTTTTGAAAATGGATGGAGTGCCGAGGATGATTGGATTGTTGGTACTGATCAACCGTATATGGGTAGTTATGATGCCCAAGTTACTCAAATGGATGGTGATCCTGCTGCAGAAATGATTACTCCAAAACTTGTTATCGATGGATCTATTGATGAATTAAGCTTTTTTGCATCTGGTATGAATAATGAGGCTGGATACGGTTCTTCAAAACTGCAAATAATGTATTCTGTTGATAAGGAAAATTGGGAGAATGTTGGAGAACTTATTGATTTTGCTGTCGTAGGCGATAACTATAAGAAATATAGTGTTGATTTGTCAAATATCCCTAATGGAGAGTATTTTTTAGCTTTTTTTGCAACTAGTGATTTTTATTATTACTATTGGGGATATTATTATTCTTCAATATTTATAGATAATGTTGTAGGTCCGTATAGAACTGCTCCTGTTGTTTCCGATTTTACCCCAGAAGATGAAGAAACTGGTGTTGCATGGGACGCTACTGTTTCTTTAATGTTCGATCAGGCAGTTGATTCTGTTGATTATAGCGGAATTACTATTACTGGGGCTACTACCGGAGAACAAGCTAATGTTATTGCAACTATAGATGGTGATAATGGAATTATGATTGCACATGATTCTTTACCTGCTTGGGATGAAGTATATACTGTTAATATTCCTGCTGGTGCTACTTCTAATGGGGCTTTCGAAAGCGAAGCTTTCTCTTGGACATTTACAACATTATTACCTGCTCCAGAAGCTGTTACATTTACACCTTTCAATGGTGCTACTGGTATTGCTTTAGATGGAGAAATTTCTTTGGTGTTTAATCAAGAAATTAGCGATAATAATCTTGCCGGAATTACTGTAATTAGTGCTACTGATGGTCCTGTTGCTGGTCTTAGTGCTTCTGTTGCCGACGATTATAAAACTGTTACTATAGTTCATGATGATTTTGTGTCAAATTTAGACGAAATTACTATTGCTATTCCTGCTGATGCAGTAGAGAATATTGATGGTGTTATGAATAAAGATACATCTTGGACTTTTACAACTTTAGAAGCCGGACAACCTGTTGCCGATTCTATTGCCCCTGCTAATAACGAAAGAGCTGTAGCTTTAGATGCTAATGTATTAGTTCGTTTTAGTACTGCAATTACTGAGATCGACCTAAGTGGTGTTACAATTAATGGTCCCGAAGGTGATGTAACTGGTATTGTTGCAACATTAGCCGATAGTACTGTTAGTATTGCTCACGATGCTTTTGCTAATAATAGTGGAGTATATACAGTAACTATTCCTGCTGATGCTGTTACGGCTGCAGGAGTTAATAACTCTGAAATACAATGGAGCTTTACTTCTATTATGACTGCTCCAAGTATTGTTGAAACAACACCTGTTACCGATGCTTTATTAGTTAATCTTAATCAGGAGTTAGTAATCGAATTCGACCAATTGATAGACGATAGTCAGGTCGATATGGATACTTTAATTACTATTATCGGTGAAAACGAAGATACTGTAAAAAATATTTCTGCAAGTATTTCTGATGGTAAAATATATGTATCTCACGACGATATGGAATATAATAGTGCTGTTTATACAGTTACTATTCCTGCAGATATGGTTCATAATGTAGATTCTGTTATGAATGCTGAATATACTTGGGATTTTACTACAATTATGGCTGCTCCGGTTGCCGAATCAGTTAGTCCTGATAGTAGTTCTGTTGATATTCTATTAGATGCTGATATTTCTGTTGTATTAACTCAAGATGTTACTGTAAACGATCTTGGAGGAGTACAAATATATAGTGCTGCTAATGGTAATGTAGCAAATATTAGTGCTACCCTTGGCGACGATAACAGAACAATTACTATTGAGCATGATCGTTTCTTCGATACTAATGAAGATACATACACTGTTCTTCTTCCTGCTCGTTCTGTATTAAATGCCGATGAAGTATATAATACTAAAGTAATGTGGAGTTTTAATACTATAGAGACTCATGATATTACTTTTAAAGTTACTGATGGCGCTAATGCAATCGAGGAAGCTAGTGTTGTATTTGAAAATACTACTCAAACTACTAATACTCTTGGAGTAACTGTATTTGATGGTGTAGCTATTGGTCAAGATAAAGTATATGCAATCTCTAAAGATGGTTATAACTCTTTAGATGGTGATGTAAATGTTTCTCAACCAACTACTTTAGTTTTTACTCTTGATAAGATTTTTTCTGTTACTTTTAATGTAACTGATGGAACAAATGCTTTAGAGAATGCTATTGTAACATTTAATTATACTACTGATACTACTGATGCCGATGGAAATGCAGTATTTAATAATGTTGATCCAGGAAATAATCAAGTATATATTGTATCAAAAGATGAGTATAATGAAATTTATGGTACAATTGATTTAGTAGATCAAAATGTTGTTGAAAGTGTTGTTATGTCTCCACTTACCGATATAATAAGTCTTGAAAAACTTGGTATTTCGGTTTATCCTAATCCTAGTAATGGTGTTTTCTATATAGATAATGTAAATGTTGAAGAAAATGCTTTGCTAATAGTTAGAGATATTACAGGAAAAGTTGTTCTTAGTAAAAATTTAGATAAATCAAATAATAGGATTGATGTATCTAATAATCCTACAGGTTTATACTTAATACAAATATCTATTAATGATAAAATTGCAAATAGCAAAGTTATTATCAATAAGTAGTAATTCTATAAATTTAAAAAGCCCGAAAGAAAACTTTCGGGCTTTTTAATTATCTAAAATTTGAATAAAATAAAATATTCTTTACCTTTAAAAAGATTTGTTAAAACCTTTAAAAAAAATAATTATGAGAAAAAAAATTACTTTATTAACATTTTTATTTTCGTTTATATTTTTTTCCTTAATGGCTCAAAATAGTAATGAAATAAAATTATTTAAAAAAAATAGTCAGATATATGGATTAAAAACAAACCCTGTTCTTAGTGGTAAATATTTAAGTATTAGTGCAAAAGGACCAGTATCTGAAGATTTTGAATTGTCATTTCCTCCTTATGGATGGTATTTGCAAACTGGTACCGGCGATTGGGATCAAAGTAATCAAAGTGAAGATCATACTAGTGGAAGTGGTCTATTTGCCAGATATAATTGTTATAATATTAATGGCACTGATGATGCTTCTATTGTAAGTCCTGCCATGTCTATTACTTCTGTAGATAAAACTTTTTCTTTTTGGGTTAATTATTATCTTATTGATGGTGATTATGGTCAAGGTGCAGAATTATATGTAGATGTAAGCGGTGATTTTGGTCAATCATGGAACGAAAGTTCCGAAAATATAATCTCTGGAGAACATGGAGTTGGATGGTTTCAAAAAATTATCGATTTAAGTAGTTATAATGGGGTCGATTATACAGGGAATAATGTAGTACTCCGATTTAGAGCTGTATCCGATTATGGTTCATACAATATTGCTATTGATGATGTTAATGGACCAGAATTGTACATTGCTGATGACGATGCCGGGATAGTTTCTATTGAAAATCCTCAAGGAACTATTTTGTCTGGAAATCATTATATTAAAACTGTATTGCAAAACTTTGGAAATAATGATTTAACTTCTGTTGATATTAATTATTCTGTTAGAGATACAATAAATAATTCAGAAATTAGTAACGATGTATTTAATTGGACAGGTACAATAACAACATCAAATACAGAAATTGTAAATCTTGTTAATTATAATTTTGCCAATGCAGGAGTATACAATATTATTTCATCTACTAGTTCGCCAAATGGTCAAAATGATTTAGTTACTACAAATAACGAATCTGAAAATTTAATTACTGTTATCGACCCTGGGCAGTTATACGAAGAATTTGAATCTGATGTTTTCCCTCCAGATTCGTGGCTTGTCGATGATAATGGTTGGGAAATTGTGGATGCAAATTATGTTATTAATGGAAATCAATCTGTATGGATTCCGCAAAAAAATGGCGATCCAGCAAAAAAAATAATTACTCCTGCAATTACTATTCAAGCTAGTAGTGATTATGATCTTGTTTTCTTGCTTGGAGGTTTAAATAATGATGCTGGAGCTGCCCAGAATTTGGGTTACTCAACTTTAGAAGTTAAATATGCTTCTAATCCCGATGGTACATGGACTAGTCTAGAAACTTTCGATATGGGAACAGAAGGTGATGACGCTCAATATAAATCTGTTGATTTAAGTTCTCTTTCTGCTGGTGATTATTATTTTGCTTTCGAAGCTACAAGTACTTTCGATTACCAAACATACAGTTCTATAGTTATTATCGATGATGTTATGGCAGCTATTAAGGCAGATGCTGTTAATAATGATCTTGCTGTTGAAAAAGTTATATATCCTAAAGATTTTGTTTTTTCTGGAATAAGCACAGAAATTGATGTTGTAATTAAAAATGTAGGTATTAATGTACAGAATGGTAATACTGTAACTGTGTATGCCGATGCTAGCGAAATAGGAACCGCTACTATTGGCGAACTTAATTACTCAGAAACAGATACTGTTTCGATAATGTGGACTGCTTCAGAAGAGTCGGGAATACATGATATTTCTGCCTCGCTTGCCGATGATGATAATAATTCGAATAATTCAAATACTGTTTCTGGTATTGTTGTTAATGAAGGAATGTTAGTTGAAGGTTTCGAAACAGTTGAGTTTTATAACAACTGGGAAATTGAAGAAGGATGGTCTAAAACAAATGCCACTTCTGGAGCTTTTGCTCAATATTCGGGCGATTCGGCTTTAATATGTAATGGAAATGTTTCGGGTGGCGCTTATTCAGATGTAAAAGCAATTAGTCCTGTTATGAACAACGATGGCACATTGTCCGAAATGTATTTTTATGGAAAACGTGTTAATTCTACAGATATCTCCGAAACTACTATTCAACTTAAATATACCGATGATATTAATGGTGGAAATTGGTTTAATATAGGGCCTTCTTTAGAGTTAAACGATAATTGGGAAATGTATATAGTTGACTTGTCTAGTGTTCCATATGGCGATTATTATTTTGCATTTTCAGCATCAAGTACTTACGATAATGCCGATTATAATGGATATGCTTTAATAGATAATGTTGTTGGAATATATTATCCTGCTCCGGATGTACATACTCTTTCTCCTAATGATGAAGCTACGACTGTTGCTTTAGATTCGGAAATATCAATTAAATATGCCGAAGATATTACTGTTAACGATCTTAGTGGAATTACAATTTCTGGTACTACAGAGGGTGATGTAGGAAATGTTGTTGCTAGTTTAGATGTCGATAATCGTACTCTTATAATTAGTCATGATGCATTTGTAAATAATTATGAAGTATATACTGTAACTATTCCTGATGGTTCTGTTAAGAATGCTAATCTTGTTGGAAATAAGGAAAAATCGTGGTCCTTTACTACAATAATGGATAATCCTGAAGGGAATGTTTATACTCCTGTAATTAATTCGGAGGGGATCCCTCTTAATACCGATATTTCATTAAAATTTAATCAAAAACTTACCGAAATAGATTTCAGTAATATTACTGTTATTGGTGATGTTGAAGGAGCTGTTGGTAATGTAAATGCTGTTTTAGTAAATGATTATACTGTGCAGATTGAACATGATATCCTAGCGAATAATAATGAAGTTTATACTGTTACTATTCCTGCCGGAGCTGTGAAAAATATCGATAATGTAGAAAATGAAATCGTAAGTTGGAGTTTTACAAGCTTGCTTGTCGGACAACCTGTTGCCGATACATTAGCTCCTAGTAATAATTCAACAGGAGTTGAATTAAATTCTGATGTATATATTGTATTTGATCAGAATATTACCGAAACAGATTTAAGTGGAATTTCTATACTTGGCGAAAGCGAAGGCGTAGTAGGAAATATTGTTCCAGTATTAGTAAATGATACATTGTTTATAGCACATGACGATTTTGCTAATAATAATGAGTTGTATACAGTAACAATACCTGCTGCTGCTGTTAATGCTTCTGGTGTTGATAATGCTGAGATAATTTGGACATTTAGAACGGAACTCGCTTCTCCTGTTCCTATTAATTTTCAGCCTACTAGTGAAGAGATTGGTGTTAGCTTAGATGCTGACATCTTTGTTGAATTCGATCAAGATATTAACTATAATGATTTTAGTGGAATTACCATAACTGGCGCCACTCAAGGAGAAGTTGGAGGAGTAAATGCTTATTTTGGCGGCGACAGAAGAATGATAATTACTCATCATGAATTCGAAAATTATAACGAAGAGTATACTGTTAATGTTCTCGAAAATACAATACTTAATGACGAAGGTGTCGGTAATAATGCATTTTCTTGGACATTTACAACCATAGCTCAGCAAAATGTGAATTTTGTTGTAAGCGATGGAGAATCTCTTGTTGGTGGTGCTCAGGTAATTTTTAAAGATGATACTTTATATACCGATGGAGCAGGAGAAACAGTGTTTAAAACTATTCCTGATGTAGCTATGCCATATAGAATTAATAAAACAGGATATATTGAGAGTGCTGGTTTAATTACTATAACTGACCATGATACTACTGTAAATGTAAATTTTGAAATTTTAAAATATAATATCCAATTCTCTGTTACAGATGGAGATGATTATATTGATAGCGCAAAAGTAATATTTAATAATGATACCATTATTTGCGATACTCTTGGAGTAGCTATATTTACTGATGTACCTTATGGATTAGAAAAAGAGTATTCTGTTTCTAAAGAAAATTATGAGATATATAATGGAACTATTGATGTAGATGCCTCAAAAATCGAAGATATTGTTTTATCATTATTATCATATAATGTTACTTTTATGGTTTCCGAAGGGAGTACTGCAATTGAAAATGCTCAAGTAATATTTAATAGCGATACCCTAAACACTGATAATTCTGGTTCAGCTATTTTCGAAAATGTATTGTCAGAAGAGAATATTGCATATATTGTTACTAAAGAAAATTATGAAGATGTTACAGGAAATTTAACTGTGATTGATTCTGATGTAACAGAAATAGTCTCTCTTACAGCTGTGGGTATTGTAGATTTTAATAATTCTAAAATCTCAGTTTATCCTAATCCTTCAAATGGGGTAATAATTGTTGATGGACTTAAAACTGCAAATTCAAAAATATGTATTTACGATATCTCAGGTAAATGCATTTTTAATATGAAAGTTACAAGTACTAAAGAAAATATTAGACTTGAAGGAAATAAATCTGGTATGTATATTTTAGAATATACTAATAATGATAGAATTGTAAGAACA
Organism: uncultured Bacteroidales bacterium; assembly: GCA_964504155.1. GTDB lineage: Bacteria > Bacteroidota > Bacteroidia > Bacteroidales > UBA12077 > CAZDCZ01. Next base: position 63,823 of record CAZDCZ010000002.1, read on the forward strand.
AAAATATTAGTAAAGTAATTACTCTATAAACTATTTAAAAAAGCTCGAAGTTTCTTTGAGCTTTTTTAAATAGGAATATTATATTTCTTTTAGTAGATGTATAAGCATTGTATAATTCTTTGCCTATGTCTGATTTGTGTTTATACGAGCCATCATTTTATAAATAATAAAGCCTTTGTTATTGTAAATTAAGCAATTCTATAGTAGAATAAGTTAATAAATTATTAAATTGCGACAATTATTCTGATGTAGTATTTAATAATTTTTATTGAGTTTCTAGAAAAACTAGAACTAGTATTAATAAGTTTTAAAATTGAAGAAATGGAAAAGAAATTTAATTTATTTTTTCTATATGTTGAAAAAATACTTGTCTTTACTTTTGCAATATTTTTATTTGCAAGTGCTAATTTAAATGCACAAACGCAAGTAGAAAAAATCGAAATTACAAATAAAACAAATGTTAGCGTACTTAAAGAGTTTTCTAAATTATATTCTCAAACTGCAAAAAGAGAAAAAAATGAAGCTATTAGGATGGCTAAAATTAATAACTGGATTATTAGTAAGAAATTAGATAATGGTCAGTTTATCGAAATACAAAAAGTAAGAAATGGGAAACCAGTATATTATATAACTAAAAATATAAATGCGGCTAAAACAATATCTACTAACAATTTGTGGAGTGGAGGTAGTTTAGATTTAGATTTAAATGGAACTGGTATGATAGGCGGAGTTTGGGATGGAGGAGGTGTTCTTACCTCTCATCAAGAATTCGAAGGAAGAGTTACTCAGCAGGATTCTCCTTCTGGAACTAGCGATCATGGTACTCATGTTGCCGGAACAATGGTAGCAGCAGGAGTTGTGTCAAATGCAAAAGGAATGGCTCACGAGGCGAATCTCGATGCTTATGATTGGAATTCTGATGATTCTGAAATGTCGGTGGCTGCTGCAAATGGACTGTTAGTTTCAAATCATTCATATGGTATCCCTGCAGGATATACTTATACAGAAAGTGGTCCGTATAATGGTTATGAATGGTATGGTAATGAATCTATTAGCGACCAGGAAGATTATTTATTTGGTTTTTATACTTATGCATGTTCTACATGGGATAATATCTCGTTTAATGCACCATATTATCAAATTGTTGTTGCTGCCGGGAACGATAGAGGTGAAGGAGCATATGCTACAGGAGCGGATTATCCTGTCGATGGAGGTGATGATGGATTTGATTGTATTAGTGATAAGGCAGTGGCGAAAAATGTGCTTACTGTTGCTAACGTAATAGATATAAGTGGAGGATATTCACAGTCGAGTGATGTACAAGCAAATTCATCTAGTAGTTTTGGTCCTGCCGATGATGGACGAATAAAACCTGATATTGCAGGTAATGGTACTGGTTTATATAGTTCGATTGATACAGGTGATGATGATTATGCATCTTATACCGGAACATCAATGGCTAGTCCGAATGTTAGTGGTTCGTTAATATTGTTACAGCAGCATTATAATAATTTGTATGGCAAATTTTTAATGGCTGCAAGTTTAAAAGCATTAGTTCTACATACAGCTGATGAAGCCGGCCCAAATGACGGGCCCGATTACATGTATGGTTGGGGTTTAATGAATACTTCCACTGCAGCTAATGTTATTTCTAGCAAAGATGTGTCTGCATATATTCTCGAAGATACTATAAATAATAATGAATCATACAGTTTCCATGTTTATTCTGAAGGTACAGATGAGTTAAAAGTTACTGTAGTATGGACAGATCCGGCAGGATCGCCAGTTTCTGCTCAACTCGACCCTACAGATCCAATGTTAGTTAACGATCTCGATCTTAGAATAACTAAAGATGCTGTTACCTATTTTCCTTGGAAATTAGATGTTGCAAATCCTGCTAATGCTGCAATAAAAGCCGATAATTCGGTTGATAATGTTGAGTGTGTAGATATCAAAAATCCAGATGCTGGTTTATATACTGTTAATATCAGTCATAAAGGAACATTAACTAATGGAAATCAAAAATTCTCTGTTATAGTTACTGGCATTAAAGCCTCTGCACCTGGTAATTTTATGGCATCGGCAGTATCTTCTGAGCAAATTAATTTAGAATGGAGTAAAAATGTAGATAATGATGATGTTATGATTGTTTATACTACAGATAGTGTTTTCGGAAATCCTATAAATGGCACAGAATATAATGTTGGGGATAATATTTCTGGTGGTGGAATTGTGCTTTGTAACGGACAAAATACTTCGTATAATCATTTAGAATTAAATGCTATTACAAAATATCATTACAAAGCATGGTCTGTCGATGGTTCAAATATTTATTCAACAGGAGTAGTTGCTTCTGCTACAACATTGAAAGATATAATTTTTGCCGATGATTTTGAAAACGATAAAAATTGGATATTAAATGGGGAATTCGAAAGAGATACTCCTTTAGGCTTAGGTGGAGAGCATGGAAATGCCGATCCCGATATTGCTTTCGAAGGAAACAATGTTTTAGGTTCTGACCTTACTGGCATGGGATCTTTTCCTGGTGATTACGAGTCTAATCTTTCATCTCGCGAATACATTGCAGAATCTCCACTTATCGATTGTGGTAATTATTCCGAAGTAGAATTAAATTTTATGCGATGGCTAAATGTTGAAGATCCTAGCGACGATAAAGTTTATATTGATATTAGTAATGATAATGGTGATACTTGGACACAAATATGGACTAATAACGAAGAGATAACCGATAATAGTTGGCTTAATCAAAGTATTGATATTTCTGCTTTTGCTGATGATAATGCGGAAATTAAAATACGTTTCGCAGTTGGTTCTACTGGTGGCGGATATCTATTTAGTGGATGGAATATTGATGATTTTAAAATTGTTGGTGTAATTGAAAAATTCAATGTGGAATTTAATATTACTGATGGCACAAATCCAATAGATAATGCATTAATAGAATTTAACGATAAAGAAAAGAATTCTGATAGTAATGGTAATGTTACGTTTTATAATGTTAAAGTAGGCGATAATTTAAATTATATTATCCATAAACCTGGTTTTAGTAATTATGAGGGTTCTCTTAATGTTGTAGATCAAAATATTACTGAGAATGTTACTATGAACGGCGGTACAGCAGAATATAGAGTAACATTTTATGTTACAGATAGTGAAAATGCTCCTATTGAAAATGCAAATGTCGATTTTAATAGTACAATAATTCAAACAAACGATAGTGGATATGCTATATTCGATAATGTATCTGTTTCAAACGATATTCCTTATGTAATAAATAAAGGGGTAAATTATGGAGAAACGACTGGTACTGTTGATGTTGTTGATGAAAATATAAACAAAAATCTTATTCTTTTAGGTGCTAAATACGATATTACATTTGATATTACCGAAATTGATGGTTTAAGTTTAATTGAAGCAGATGTAACGTTTAATGGTTTTACTAGTACAGCTACTGACGGAACAATTACATTTACTGATGTTGAGTATAAATTAAATAAGCCTTATATTATAGAAGCAGTTGGTTACAATACAATAAATAATACTGTTGATGTTGATGCTGATAAAACTATAAGCAAAAGTATGGAGGTATCTACTTATGATATTAGTTTTAATATAACTGAGAACGATGGTGTTACTGCTATACAAGCCGATGTTATTTTTGATTCAGATACTGTAACTGCTAGTGGAGGAATTGCTGAATTTACAAGTGTTCCATACGAACTTAATAAAGTATATACTATAGCATCTGATGGTTTCGAGACTATTGTCGATTCTGTTGATGTGGTGACCAATAAGAGTATCGATATAAATATGGCTGTATCTGTTTATGATGTAAATTTTACTGTTACCGATGGAAATTCTTCTATTCAAGGAGTTGATATTAATATAGATGGAGCTAGCCAAATAACAAACAATGATGGCTTATGTTCTTTCTCGCTTGAAATTGGTAATTACGATTATTTAGCCACGGTTAATGGATATTCTAATTATAATGGAAGTTTTAGTATTGAAGATTCTAATGTTAATGTAGATATTGTAATGGAAAAAACTACATATCAAATTAGTTTTACTGTAAAAGATAAAATCAATCAGGATCCAATTGTTAATGCTAGTGTAATGTTTGTACACGATACAGTATTAACCGATTCGGATGGAATTGCTATGTTTCCTAAAGTGGAGCCAGGAACTGCTATGCCTTTTATTATTACAAAAGATGGTTTTAAAGATGCAGAAGGTATTCTTAATGTTACGAATGCAGACATCAACCTGAATATTAAAATGGAATTAGGTGTAGGAATAAAAACACTTTCTAATTATGGTATTAGTATTTATCCTAATCCATCAGGTGGAATATTTAATATTAGAAATAATAGAAACCTAAAAAATGTTAATTTAGAAATTAGAGATTTATCTGGTAGAGTTATTATTAAAAAAATAATTAATAGTAATATCGAACATATTGATATTTCGAACTACTCGAAAGGAATATATATTATTAATATGAATTTTGAAGGTGAAATTGTAAATAAAAAAATAGTTATTAAATAGTAAGTATTTATCTAAATTTAAAAATACATAATGCAAAAAAGAGTCGGAATTTTAGACTCTTTTTTTTGTAATACTTGATTGGTCTGCTTTTGCGCTTGTATGTAAATTATTGATGAGCAATTATTTGGCTAGAAGGATTATTTTTTATTTCTTTAAATATTTTTCAATAGATTATATAAATAGTCGATAAAATAATAAAGAGTATACCTAAAAACTAAATGAGAATATTAATTAATTTAAAATTGTAGAATGAAAAAAAATCAACTTCTAAAATTAAAACATGTATTAATTATTGTATTAATTATTGCATCTAAATCAGCAATAAGTCAAGACTCTTATATTTCTTTTAAAAAAGGAATTATTGAACAAATAAATACAACTTTACCTCAAAGAGAAATAATTGAAGAAAGTAAAAGTTCAATAGAGATTGAATATAGTTTTTCTGGTGCAAATATTGCTAATTTGAATGTTAAAGATCAAAAATTTCAATATTTAGCAATAGATGGATTTAGCAAGATGGATATGATTGGAAAACCGTCATTACCAGCTCATAATGATATAATAGCTGTAGCAAACGAAACAGTAAAAATAGAAATTGTGTCTGCAGATTATACAGAGTATCCTGAATTTATGATTCATCCAACATTAGCCCCTGCCATGGATACTGAAGGTGCTGATCCCCCTGAATTTGTTATCGACAAAAAATTATATAATACAGATAAATATTTTCCGGAAAATATTGTTGATATTGTAAAAATACAGAAGTTGAGAGCTATCCCATTAGCAACTGTGCAGATACGTCCTGTGCAATTTAATCCTGTAAGCCGTAAAATAAAAGTATATAGTAAAATTCGCTATAGAATTAGGTTTACAAAAAGTTTTAATAAAAATTCAGAAATAGAAAATTCTAATACTAAGCATTTTACAAATATTTTAAAAAAATATGTATTAAACAGTAGTATTATACCCGAAGGAGCTGAAAGAAATCAAAAAGAAAAAGCTAGTGGTAAAGATTATATTATTATTACTCATAATGAATATTTACCTGCAGCAGACACATTAGCTAAATGGAAACGTCAAATGGGTTATTCTGTTGATATTGTTTCGCAAGATAGCTGGTCGGCTACACAAGTAAAAGATGCAATTCATAGCAGATATAATAATTGGGATATTAAACCCGATTATTTTGTTATCCTTGGTGATCATTCCGGCAATTATGCTGTACCTGGGGAGATATATCAAGATCCAAATTATGGTAATGATTTTGCTTCAGATCTTTATTATGCATGTATGGACGGGACTTCCGATTATTATCCGGATATGGCACATGGACGAATTTCTGTTTCCTCTGCAACAGAAGCAATGAGTGTGGTTCATAAAATTGTTAATTACGAGCGTAGTCCTATAAACGATGCAGATTTTTACTCAAATGGAGTAAATTGTGCGCAATTTCAAGATGTACAAGACGATGAGCCTGCCGATGGATATGCTGCACGACGTTTTTGCCATACATCAGAAGATATTCGAGATTATTTAAAAGATGATCAGAGTTTTAATGTAGAAAGGATATATTATACAGAAGAAGATAATACACCAACAAATTTTAACGATGGTTATTATTCAAATTCCGAAAGTATTCCAAGCGAATTATTAAAATCTAATGGATATGCTTGGGATGGTAATGCTACCGATATTAAGGCAAGTATTAACGATGGTAGATTTTTTATTTATCATCGCGATCATGGATACTCTGGAGGAATTGGGTGGGCTCATCCGGAATTTTTATCGAATAATACTTATGGATATCCAAGTAATATTGCTGAATTAACTAATGGCGATAAATTACCTGTTGTATTTAGTATAAATTGTCATACCGGAGAATTTAAATTAGATAATTGTTTTGCCGAAGAGTTTCTACGTAAAGAAGATGGTGGAGCTGTTGGAGTTGTTGCTGCTGCTTATTATAGCTATAGTGGTTATAACGACGGCTTTGCTACTGGAATGATTGATGCAATATGGTCTAATCCTGGTTTAACACCAACTTTTGGTAGTGGCGGAATTTCTAATCCTCCTTCGTCTGAAGATCATAATACTCAATCTATGGGAGATGTTGTTAACCTTGGTTTAATACGTATGATCGAGACATGGGGCGATAATGAATATACTCATCGTTTATTTCATTGGTTCGGAGATCCGGCAATGAAAATGTGGACAAATAATCCTTATAATAATATTATTGATGCAAATGCACCAACGACTGTTACTTGCGACGCTACTAGTTTAAATGTTACAGAGGCTAATATTGATGGATTGGCAACTTTGTGTTTAGATGGTAATCTTATTGCTTCCGAGCAAATTTTATCGGGGGTGTGTTCTTTTAATTTTCAAGCATTAGGAACATCAAACGAAAAACTTATATTAACTATTACAAGTGAAAATGCTAAACCATTTATCAAAAAAATAGAAATATCAGGTACTTGTGATTTTTCTCCAATTGCCAATTTCACAGAAAATAAAACAGAATTAACTAATAATACTGGAGACAATATTATTGCTTTTACTGATGAATCTTCCTATAATCCAACAGAATGGCAATGGAATATTTCTCCGGGTGTAGAAAATACAGATTTCACTTTTGTTGATGGTACATCTTCTAGCAATCAGAATCCCGTTGTAGAATTTAATACAATTAATACATATTCTGTAGAGCTTGTTGCCTCGAATAATGTTGGCTCTGACGATACTTTAAAAGCAAATTATATTAGTTTAATAGATGCTCCAATTGAATATTGCGTAGCAAGTTCTAGTAATTGCGACGAATATATTAGTAATGTAGAAGTGGGTACTATTAGTAATTCGTCAAATTGTGGGAATTATCAAGACTTTACTGCTTTGTCAACCAATATGATTATTGGTAATTCTTATGATATAACAGTAGAAAATGGAAATCCGTATAGCTCCGATCAGTGTGGCATCTGGGTAGATTGGAATCTAGATGGACAGTTTGAAGATGCTGATGAAACTTTAACTGTAACTGGAACTCCGGGTGGAGGAGCTTACACTGCTTCAATTGTCCCTCCGGTAGGCGCTGTGATTAACGAAAATTTGCGATTAAGAATTAGAATAACATATACGGGAGAAGTTAGCCCATGTGGAAGTACAAATTATGGAGAAGTAGAAGATTATACTATTATTGCTAGTAATTTATTAAACGATGATGCTACATTAAGTGATATACAAATTAATGGAACAAGTGTAGTTGGATTTTCAAGCAGTATTTATTCTTATGATGTAGAATTGCCTTATGGAACAATAGATGTTCCTGAAGTAAGTTCTACAACAAGCGATGTTAATGCTAATGCAGTTGTTACCGATGCAGTTTCGCTTCCCGGAACAACTGAGATTACTGTTACTGCTGAAGATGGGATAACAGAGTTAATGTATTCAATTAATTTTACAATAGCACTAAATACCGACGCTACTTTAAGCGATTTACAAGTTAATGGAACAAGTGTAGTTGGATTTTCAAGTAGTGTTTATTCTTATGATGTAGAATTGCCTTATGGAACAATAGATGTTCCTGAAGTAAG
>CAZDCZ010000002.1:72081-74354 GCA_964504155.1 uncultured Bacteroidales bacterium
TTCTACAACAAGCGATGTTAATGCTAATGCAGTTGTTACCGATGCAATTTCGCTTCCCGGAACAACTACTATAATTGTTACTGCCGAAGATGATACAACAGAATTAAGCTATTTTATTAATTTATCTATTGTAACAGGAATATTTAATAATATATTTACTAATATTGAAATTTATCCGAACCCTACAAGCGATAAATTCTTTATAGAAGGAAACGATATTATTAATGCTAATATTGAAATCCGAAATATAATAGGAATGCTTCTTGTGTCGCGCAAGATAAAGGATATGCGAACTATGATTGATTTATCTGCCGAAGCAAAAGGAATATATTTTATTAAAATTTATAATGATAATAAACAAGCTGTTGGAAAAATAATTGTTAAATAGATAATAAACAGTTTAAGTAAAAAGTATTTTATAATTTAGCATAAACCAATAATATATAAACTATTATGAAAAAACTTGAGTTTAATGTCATAGCAATTGTTGTTTTGTTATTTGCAATAAGTGGATTACAAGCGCAAGAGTGCGAATTTTTTGTTCCAAGTAAAGTGGGCTCTAAATTAAAATACGAGAATTTCGACAAAAAAGATAAACTAACCGGAAGTACAGTACAAACAGTTATTGCTAATAATGTAATTGATGGTGTGCAAACAGTAAAATTAAGAAACGAATATTATGCTCCGGATACCGATACAGCTTTTGTTAGAGAGTTGTCGTTTAAATGTATAAATGGAGAATTTGTAGTTGATATGCAATCGTATATTTCCGAAAACACATTAACGCCTTATTCGGGCATGGAAACAAAAATTGACGTTGATAATCTGAGTATTCCTGCAAAAATGAGTGTTGGTCAAGTATTGGGTAATGGGAAAGTTGATTTAACAGTTTTTAATAATGGAATGAAACTAATTACTATTTCTGTAAATGTAAAAAACCGAAAAGTTGAAGCAATAGAAGATATTACTACTCCGGCAGGAACTTTCGAAGCGTATAAGATTACTTATGATTTGGAAACAAAAATGTTGTTTACAATTAAATCAAAATCGGCAGAATGGTATGTTAATGATATTGGAGCAGTGCGTACCGAAACATATAATAAAAAAGGAAAACTTACATCATATACAGTTTTAACAGAATATAAAAAATAAACTGAGCCTTTATTATTTATTAAAGATGCTGTATAAAAAGCAAAGTTTCAAGCTATTATGTCATATTGAGCGAAGTCGAAATATCTCATTTTTAAACCAATAGATTAACTTCGTTGAGCTCGTTTCACTCGGTTCTTCGACTTCGCTCAGAATGATGCAATAAAACAAGGCTATAAAGCTTATTTTGTAAGCATGGAAGAATTGATAAATATAATCAGGTTAAAAGAAATGACATCAACAGCTCTTGGTAAGTACAACAGACTGATAAAAGCACACTTGCTGGCTATAGATGACATTATGGTTTCCTATGAAAAAACATGAAGCAGTAGTTTTTTTCAATCTGATAGATTATTTGCACGAAAAAAGTTCAGTAATAATAACCACTAACAAATCGCCCAAACAGTGGGCTGAGTCCCTAGATGACGAAGTATTATCAACCGCTCTTTTAGATAGATTGTTGTATCGCTGCGAAGTAGTAAAACTATCAGGAGCAAAGTTAGGGTCACTTTAAAATTAGGGGGAGATGTAAAATATTTTATATTTTTATCTCATGGATTCAGAAATAGCATTAAAGTATTTTTTACCTGAAGAAATGCTTGAGTATTTTGATTTGGTATTTTGATTTGGTAAAAATAGAAAGAACAACAGAAAATATTTTGTTATTACATTTGGATGAAAAACCAATAAAGCCAACAGGACATACAGAAAAACAATTATTATCAAAAGATTTTGATGAGCCTGTACGAATTCAGGATTTTCCTATAAGGGATAAAACTGTTTACCTAAGAGTACGGCGACGTAAGAGAATAGATAAAACAACAGGGAAAGTATATACAACTAATTGGAATTTAACAGCAAACGGAACAAGTTATACAAAAGAGTTTGCTGCTTTTTTAAAAGATTTTTTTAGATAATTATCCTATTAGTAGTAACAGTTTAGAGAAATTTTATCATGTTAATGGTGATTATTTTGGTCAACAATATAAAGAACATTTGAGTAATTATAAAGAATGGAATCAAAAAGAACATGCTAAAGAATGGATGATTTTTCCTGACAATATAGGTACTCAATTAAGTATTGATGAAACAAGTTTATCCAATGGGGAGTTATATACAATTTT
>CAZDCZ010000003.1:0-69302 GCA_964504155.1 uncultured Bacteroidales bacterium
AGGAAAAGTGTTCTCGTTAATGGCACATTCGGCTACTAATCATGTTTACCTTATTGCAGGAATAATTGCTTTAGTCTTGTTGCCTATTGTAAATAATAAAAAAATTAAATCTTGATAAATTATAAATACAAACCTTTTAAATCTTTTCAGGGAGAAAAGGTTCTTTAAAAAATGTTTTGCAGATTCTGAATAAAATGAAATATTCAAGGTTTGGTGTATAAATACTAATTAATCTTTATTGTCAAGCAGAATGCAAAAGAATTAAGTACTTTATGTTAGAAAGATTAAAATATCTTACAAAACTGATAAAATAAGAATTTCATAAACAATAAAAGAATTTATAAAAGAAAGCCAGTAGATAGGACTGACAGTATTCGAAAATTACGAACAAATAACAAAATCGATTAAAAACACAACTTTTAAAAACATAAAATTATAAATTATGAAACAAATAAATCTATTTTTTTGTTGGTACTTGCATCCTTAAGTACACAATTTGTAAAAGCTCAGGAGACTCAATTAAAAATATCGGGAAAGTTACTAACCGACCAACGTGTTTTGCTTGAATCTCCAAATGATTGGGCTTGGAACGAAAATCGTTTAACACTGAATTTTGAAAAAAAAATAACCGATAACTCTAAATTTTATAGCAAAGTATGGTTAAGAAATATAGGACTTCCAAACATTAATTCATCAGCCGATTTATATAATAAAAATATAGTCGACCCTTATAATCTTGAAGTAAGAGAAGCTTATGTTCAGTTATTTGGATTTTTAAACGAAAATCTTGATGTAAAAATAGGACGTCAAAGAATTACTTGGGGTACAGCCGATAAATTAAATCCAACCGATAACTTAAATCCGTACGATATGGAAGATGTTTTGGATTTTGGCCGTCATAGAGGTTCTGATGCTGTTAGTTTTGATTACTATTTTAATTCAGAATTTTCTTTGCAAGGAGCTTATATTCCATTTTTTCAACCTGCAAATATGCCGATAGGAATTTTTGCTAACGCTCTAACACCAGCAATGGAATTGCCTCAAGGAATGATTTTAAGAGGTTTTAATAACCAAATAGAAATGCCAAAATATAATTTAAGCGAAAGTTCAACAGCAGGTTTAAAATTTAAAGGTTTTGCTGCCGGGTTTGATTTTTCGTTAAGCTATGTATGGGGCAGAGACGGAATGCCTATAGGAATATACAATACCTTTACTCCTGTTGATGCATCAGGCGGAATAAACATAAATTCTGACTTGTCATTTTACAGAACACATATTTTCGGAGCCGATTTGGCAGGGAGTATCGGAGGTGTTGGCGTATGGGCAGAAGCAGCAGCTTTTTTACCAGAAAACAAAGTTATAATGACAAACGATTTGTCGGCCATGTATGCTTTGCCAATAGGTTCTGTAACACAAGATTCTGTAATGTTAAAGAAAGAAGCTTATGTAAAGTTTGTTTTAGGAGCTGATTACAACTTTGCCAATGGAACTTATCTTAATGTACAATATTTGCACGGTTTTATAAATGAAAGAGGAACCGATAATTTAAACGATTATTTCTTTGTTCAATTAGAGCGAAAATTTATTGACGACAAACTAAAAATAGCACCATTAACAGGTGGGTTTATCGTCTCAGACTGGAGTGATGTTGAAAATAATTATGCCTTAGTTTATGTTCCTGAAATATCGTATATGGCAACCGATAATATCGAAATACTATTGTCAGCAGCTATATTTGATGGGAAAGGCGATAATATCTTTTCAGGATTAAAAGATTATAATCTGATGATGTTTAAATTAAAATATAGCTTTTAAAAATAAATAATGGAAGAAGAAAGTATCTTGTTAAATTGCTTTTATTATGATATTTTCTTCAAAAAACATATTGTACAAAAAACCGTTCAAGAAACTTGAACGGTTTTTTTAAAGGGGTGAGAGATGGGATTCGAACCCACGACACCTGGTACCACAAACCAGTACTCTAACCAACTGAGCTACACTCACCATTTGTAATTAGGCTGCAAAGGTAAATAAGATTTTTTTATTTCAAAATAAAAAATGATATTTTTTAATCTTATTTTCCAGAGTAATTAATACATGTTTTTAAAATTAATCATTATTACAAGCTAAGTGTGTTGATTTCTGAATTGTAAATTAAGAATATTGTTTATTTTATTAAAATACGATGATTTGAATTGAAAATCTGTTACTTTTGCAATAAAATTTCACAAATTGCAATAACAATTTTTTAATATTAATGTTAATTCGAAAAAAAAAAGCAAATAATACAATAGGTTTGCAAGTGTTTAACACCTTGCGCTTCGCTACTTTTCTTGTAATATCTATAGTTTTTACAAAAATTGGATTAACAAAAGAAGAAATTGGTTTATTCGAAGTTTCTGTTTTTATTGCTAGTGCTGCTAGTTCCTTTTGGGTAACAGGATTAATTCAATCATTTATTCCATTATATAATAATAGTTCTACTTTTGGGAATAATTCTAACAATATTGATAAAAAATCACCCGAAATTTTTAATGCATATATCTTATTGCTCACTTTCAGTATTATAATTTTTATTATTGGTTTATCTGTTCAGAATAATTTTTCGGTTTTCGGACATAAAGGAAAAGTGCCATTGTTAAATGTAACCTTATGGTATTTCTTGTTAAGTAGTCCTGCTTGCTTGGTAGAATATATTTATATGTTAAGAAATCGTTCAAGTAATACAATTTTGTATGCTTATTTAACATATTCCTTACAACTTGTATTGGTTATTGTTCCCGCTTGGGCTGGTTATGGTGTTGTGTGGTCTTTGCGTGGATTAGTTTTAGTAGCAATTATCCGAAATATTTGGCTTTTTACCCTGTTGTATAATTACGCCGAATTTAAGATATCTACTAAGTTTATTAAAGAACATCTAAAATTAGCAATACCTTTAATAATAAGTGTTTTTGTTAGCGGATCGGCACAATATATCGATGGAATTGTTGTGTCAACACATTATTCTGCCGATGGGTTTGCTATATTTCGTTATGGAGCTAAAGAACTGCCTTTTGTTGTTACGCTTGCTGCCGGATTAAGTAGTACTATGCTTGCAGAATTTTCTGTTAAAAATAAAATAAACGCCACTTTAAAAGAAATAAAAAAACGTTCGCTTAGAATAATGCATATCATGTACCCTATTTCTATCATTCTTTTATTTTTTGCTAAGCCTGTATTTATTAATATGTTTTCTGTTGAGTTTACACGAAGTGCCGACGTTTTTGTTATATATCTTTTAGCAATTTTTGGTCGTTTGCTTTTTCCACATACAATTCTTATAGGTCTAAAAAAAACAAAAATTATTCTAATTGTATCAATTATTGAATTTGTTGTCAACCTAGGTTTAAGTCTTTGGCTTGTAGAGATATACGGAGTTGTTGGAGTAGCTTTGGCTACAGTTATTGTTTATGTATTTTCAAAAGCATTATTAATAGCATATAATTATTTTGCATTAAAAATAAAACCACAAGAATATATCCCTATTGGTTGGTATCTAATGTATAGCTCTGTTTTATTAATACTATTCGTTTTACTTGATCATGGAGTTATTCATGTGTAATTTTTACGACAATATTTTCGATTTTAAATAGCGGTATATAATTTGATAAATACTTATGTCTTGAAAGAAATTTTCTGCGAATTAATTTTTATAATCAGAAATGTTTAGTAAAGAACAAAAAATATTAAATATAAATTATCAATATTATTTTTTTTATTATGAATATAGGAAGATCATCAAATCCTGCATTAAGCAGTAAGGTTTTTAACGAAAAAACTTATTCTTTGAGCGAAACAGGAACAATGACACTTGAAGGAACAATTAACAAAGCTCTGATAATGCTTGTGCTTGTTATACTTGGGGCATTTTATACATGGAAAATATTCTATAATGCCGATACCACAGCAATAGGAGCGTCTTTGGTTGGTAAATGGATTGCAATAGGAGGAATTGGAGGATTTGTAATGTCGTTAATTACAATATTAAAAAAAGAATGGGCGTATTTCTCTGCTCCATTATATGCCTTGCTCGAAGGTCTATTTTTAGGTGGAATATCTGCTTTTTTTGAGAGCCAATATCCCGGTATTGTAATGCAAGCAGTTGCTTTAACTTTTGGTACTTTATTCGTATTGCTATTTGGATATAAAACCGGAGTAATTAAAGTTACACAAAAGTTTAAAGCCGGAGTAGTTGCCGCTACTGGAGCTGTTGCTTTAGTGTATTTTATATCGTTCATATTTTCTATGTTTGGCAGCCACTCTTTAATTATTAATAGCAATGGAATTATGGGAATAGGTATTAGCTTGGTGGTGGTTGTAATTGCTGCTTTAAATCTTGTTCTCGACTTCGATTTTATTGCAAAAGGCTCAGAAAATGGATTGCCTAAATATATGGAATGGTATTCTGCATTTGGCTTAATTCTTACTTTAGTATGGCTGTATATAGAATTTTTACGATTGTTAGCTAAACTATCAAGTAGAAATTAGTATGATAAAAAATAAAATTGATAGTTTATTGTAAAATATCTTTTTTATAATTACTTTTTAGTTTAAGAATGTTTATTTTATAAGAATTGGTAATTAAATAAATTTTGTATGAGTAAACTAGAAACATATTTCGATAAATTCAGAAAAAATATTGTAGGAATAGATTCAACATATATATCTCCTTTTGGAGAAATAAAAATTTTATATGCCGATTGGATTGCTAGTGGAAGATTATATAAGCCTATAGAAGATAAAATTGTGAAAGAATTCGGACCGTTTGTCGCTAATACGCACACCGAAACTAGCGAAACAGGAACAAGAATGACTCATAGTTATCATCATGCACAAGAAATAATAAAAAATCATGTAAATGCCGGACCAAATGATGTACTTATTCAGGCAGGATTTGGAATGACTTCAGTAATAAATAAGCTACAAAGAATTCTTGGTTTTAAATCGTGCGGAGTGCTAAATAATAAAATTTGTTTGCAAAAAATGGATCGTCCTGTTGTTTTTATTACTCATATGGAACATCATTCAAATCAAACATCTTGGTACGAGACTATTGCCGAAGTTGTTATCTTAGAGCCCGATAACGACATGAGAGTTAACCCTGATGAATTAAGAAAACAACTAGAAAAATATAAAGATAGAAAAATTAAAATTGGTTCTTTTACCGCAGCATCTAATGTTACCGGAATTAAACCTCCTTATTATGAATTAGCAAAAATTATGCACGAAAATAATGGTTTGTGTTTTATCGATTTTGCTGCCGCAGCTCCTTATATTAATATCGATATGCATCCCAAAGACCCAATGATGAAGTTAGACGCGATATTATTTTCGCCTCATAAATTTTTGGGTGGCCCCGGAACTGCAGGAATTATGGTTTTCGATTCAGAATTGTATAATAACGATGTGCCGGATAATCCAGGTGGAGGAACTGTTGATTGGACAAATCGTTGGGGAGAACATAAATATATCGACGATATTGAAGCTCGTGAAGATGGAGGAACTCCCGGTTTCTTACAAGCTATAAGAACAGCTCTTGCTATTGAATTGAAAGAACAAATGGGAACAAAACAAATGTCTGAAAGAGAAAAAGAAATTATTCCTCGGGCTATATCGGGATTGAAAAAAATCGAAGGAATAAAAATTCTTGCCGAGAATATTCCTGAAAGAATAGGATCAATCTCTTTTTATCACAAGAAAATACATTTTAACTTTATTGTAAAATCATTAAGCGATAGATTTGGAATACAAGTTAGAGGAGGTTGTGCTTGCGCCGGAACATACGGACATTATATGTTACATGTTAGTAAAGAAGATTCTGATAATATTACTAGCCTTATTAATAGTGGCGATTTGTCGAAAAAACCCGGATGGATTAGGTGGTCGATTCATCCTACAACAAAAGATCAAGAAATAGATTATTTTGTTAATTCTGTTAGCGAAATAGTAAACAACTATGATGAATGGATAAAAGATTATAATTATAATAAAACAAATAACGAATTCTTTCATAAAAAATTCGATTCTAAAAAATATTTCGATGTAAAAAACAGTTTTGTTCTTGATTAAACGATTTTTTCGATTAAAAACAAAAAATACTGATATATAATTTTGTATTTACTAGAACAATATGTAATTTTGCAAACTATTAATTAATTGTCAAAATATTAAAGTATAGCATAATATAAAGGAGATATAACATGAAAAAGGAAATACATCCAGAAAATTATCGATTTGTTGTTTTTAAAGATATGTCAAACGAAGTGTCGTTTATTACTAAATCAACAGCATCGTCAAATGAAACTATTAAAATGGATGACGGTAACGAATATCCATTAATTAAGGTTGAGATTTCAAATACTTCTCATCCTTTCTATACAGGAAAGATGAAACTTGTTGATACTGCCGGACGTGTAGATAAATATATGAATAAATACAAGAAACACATTAATAATAAAAGTAAATAATTTTTGATAAATAATTTATTTGGAGCTCCGATGATTCGGAGCTTTTTTTATGTAAATTTGTCATGACAATTGTAAATTTATTATTATGAATTATATTCTTTTCGACGACGATACTTGGGGCAATCTTTTACCATTAACTTTTACTCGACCTGTTGCTAAAATTAGATTCGGAATTTTAACCATATCTGAGAAATGGGAGAAATATTTGAATAAGAAAGTTTCGTTTTTGACAAAAGATTATTTGTCAAAAAAATTTCCTATAGAAATTAGTAATGATAATTTTTTTATTAATAGTTCTGTAATTCCTAATACTGAACTTGTTGAAGAAATTAATCAGTTGAAAATAAATGAGTCACTTGTTCGTAACAATGTTCTATTAGCAAAACGATTAGGGAAAAATATTACTGATTTTAATTATAAGAATTTTGATAATAATAATTCAAAAAAATACACAAAAGAAATATTTAAAATTAGTTTTCCTTGGGATATTTTTCAAAATAACGATAAAGCTATAGAGTTAGATTTTAAGATAATAACAAAAAAAAGAAAATCTCAAGCTATAAGTCAATCGAATAATATTATTTTTAAAGAAAATATTTTTATAGAAGAAGGCGCAAAAGTTGAATTTGCTACTATAAATGCAACTGATGGACCTGTATATATTGGTAACGATGCCGAGATAATGGAAGGATGCGTTGTGCGAGGCCCTTTAGCAATGTGCGAGCATTCTGTTTTAAAAATGTCGGCAAAAATATATGGAGCAACTACAATAGGTCCATATTCGAAAGTTGGAGGAGAAGTTAATAATGTTGTTATTATTGGATATTCAAGTAAAGCTCACGATGGATTTCTTGGGAATGCAGTAATTGGTGAATGGTGTAATCTTGGTGCAGATACAAATAACTCGAATCTGAAAAATAATTACGCCGAAGTGAAATTATGGAGCTATCCTGAAAATCGATTTGTAAAGACAGGTTTGCAATTCTGTGGACTTATTGTAGGCGATCATTCAAAATGCGGAATTAATACTATGTTTAATACAGGAACAGTAGTGGGTGTAAATTCAAATATTTTTGGAGAAGGATTCCCAAGAAATTTTATTCCATCGTTTTCATGGGGTGGAACAAGTGGGTTTAGCGAGTATTCTATTGGTAAAGCAATTGAAGTTGCTAGCAAAGTTATGAGCAGAAGAAATAAAAAATTTGATATTGTAGAACAAGAAATATTAGAAAAAGTGTTTGAAATAACTACAAAATACCGAAATTTCCATAAATAACATATTTAATAAGTAAAGATTATTGTCTCTCGAGAATAGATAATGTTCTAAATATTTGTTTTAATATTGGCACAGCGATTGCTTATATGAATTTGCAGTTCTTAGAGAATTGCTAGCTGACATATTGTCGTAATTAGTATAATATTTTTTAATATATAATGGGTATAAAAAGAAAGAATAAAGGAATTTTTGCAGATATTTATCTTAGTAGTGATAATGAAAATAGTGGAGAGTTTATTCCGTTAATTGCAGATGAAAACGACGAAAATTTAAATTCGGATGATGTCCCAAAAGAATTACCTATTTTACCATTAAGAAATACTGTTCTTTTCCCCGGCGTTATTTTACCAATAACAGTTGGTAGAGATAAGTCCATTCGTTTAATAAACGAGACTTATAAGAATGGTAAAATAATTGGAGCTATTGCTCAAAAAGATGTTGAAAATGATGACCCTGAAATAGGCGATTTATATAATGTGGGTACTGTAGCTCAAATAATCAAAGTGCTTGAAATGCCCGATGGTAGTACGTCTGTTATTATTCAAGGGAAACGACGATTTGCATTAGACGATATGGTACAAGTAGAACCTTATCATAAAGCTAATATTACTTTAATAAAAGATACTGAAATAAACGACAAAAATAAAGAATTCGACGCAATTGTTGGTTCGCTAAAAGATTTATCATTAAAAATAATAAAGCTATCTACTAATATACCAACAGAAACATCTTTTGCCGTTAGAAATATTGAAAATGCTAAATTTCTTGTAAATTTTATTAGTTCAAATAGCGATATAAAAATTGAAGATAAACAGAAATTACTCGAAATAAATAATCTTAAGGATAGAGCTATTCGTTTACTTGAGCATTTATCTAAAGAGATACAAATGCTAGAACTTAAAAACGATATACAGTCGCGAGTAAAAGTAGATATCGACAAGCAGCAAAGAGAATATTTGCTTCATCAACAAATGCGTACTATTCAAGACGAACTTGGAAGTAATCCGATAGATATTGAAATCGAAGAATTCAAGAAAAAAGCTAAAGATAAAAAGTGGAATAAAGAAATAGCTGAAATTTTCGATAAAGAACTTGGTAAGTTGCAAAGATTAAATCCTGCTGCCGGAGAGTATTCTGTTCAACTTAATTATTTGCAAACATTAATAGATTTGCCTTGGAACGAATTTACTAAAGATAATTTCGATTTAAAACGTGCTCAGAAAATACTCGATGAAGATCATTTTGGATTAGAGAAAGTTAAGGAAAGAATTCTTGAATATCTTGCAGTTTTAAAACTTAAAGGCGATTTAAAATCTCCTATATTGTGTTTATATGGACCTCCGGGTGTAGGAAAAACTTCGCTTGGAAAATCTATTGCTCATGCTCTCGACAGAAAATATATAAGAATGTCGTTAGGAGGTTTACACGACGAAGCAGAAATTCGTGGACACAGAAAAACCTATATCGGAGCTATGCCGGGTAGAGTAATTCAAAATCTAAAAAAAACAAAATCATCAAATCCGGTGTTTATTTTAGACGAGATAGATAAGGTAGGAAACGATTCTCATGGAGACCCTGCTTCTGCTTTACTTGAAGTGCTTGACCCTGAGCAAAATAATTCTTTTCACGATAATTATCTCGACTTGGAATACGATTTATCAAATATTATGTTTATTGCAACTGCAAATACAATAAGTACAATTAATCCTGCTTTACGCGATAGAATGGAGATGATTAATATTAGTGGTTATATTGTTGAAGAAAAAATAGAAATTGCTAAAAAACATTTAGTCCCAAAACAATTAAAAGCTCATGGATTAAAAAAGACCCAACTTAATTTTACTAAAACAGCCTTAGAATATATTATTGAGAATTATACTCGCGAATCGGGTGTTAGAACATTAGACAAAACAATTGCTAAAGTAATTAGAAATATTGCTAAGAAAATTGCTTTCGAAGAAAAATTTAACAAATCGCTAAATACGAACGATATTCGCGAAATATTAGGTTTCCCAACTGTTTTTAAAGAAATATACGAAGGGAATAAATTTGCAGGGGTTGTTACAGGTCTTGCATGGACTGCTGTTGGTGGAGAAATATTATTTGTCGAGAGTAGTTTAAGTAAAGGAAAAGGGAGATTAACATTAACCGGAAACTTAGGCGATGTGATGAAAGAATCTGCAACTTTAGCTCTTGAATTTATTAAATCGAAAGCTAATGCTTTGGAAATACCTCAAAAAATTTTCGATAATTACAATATTCATGTTCACGTTCCAGAAGGAGCCATCCCAAAAGATGGACCATCGGCAGGTGTTACAATGGTTACATCTTTGGTGTCTGCAATAACTCAGCGTAAAATAAAGAAAAACCTTGCAATGACAGGCGAAATAACTTTGCGTGGGAAAGTATTACCTGTTGGAGGAATAAAAGAAAAAATACTAGCAGCTAAACGTGCCGATATTAAAGAAATAGTGTTGTCGTCGGAAAATAAAAATGATATAGAAAAAATTAAAGATATATACCTTAAGGGATTAAAATTCCATTTTGTTGTTGATATAATGGATGTTCTTGATGTTGCTCTTTTATCACAAAAAGTTGATAAACCAATGAAATTTATATAAATCATTATAAAATAGAATGCTAAGGCTGTAGAAATATTATTCTGCAGCTTTTTTTGTGTTTGCTATTTCCAAAAAGATTAAGAATAAATGTGTAATTTGTTTGTATATTTATAGCATTAATAAAAAAAATCATTTATGCAGAAAGCAAAAAAATTTGGTGCATTTGCCGGAGTATTTACTCCTTCTATTTTAACCATTCTTGGTGTTATTATGTATATGCGATTGGGCTGGGTAGTTGGAGAAGCAGGCTTAATCGGAGCAATATTAATTATAATTGTTGCTCATGTAATATCTATTTCTACCGGACTTAGTATTTCGTCTATTGCTACCGATAAAAAAATAAAAACAGGTGGTATATATTATATGCTGTCACGAAGCTTAGGTCTGCCAATGGGTGGTGCAATAGGACTTTCTTTAGTTGTTGGAACAGCTTTAAGTATTTCGTTATATATAGTTGGTTTTTCAGAAAGCTTTCTTGCAGTAGAATCAATTCGTAATTTTTTTGGTTTAGGAATTACTATTAACGATTTTAGAATTCTTGGTTCAATAGTATTAATTGTACTAGTTGCTATAGCGTTTATTAGCACATCATTAGCAATAAGAATACAATATGTAGTATTAGCTGCTATTGCCTTGTCTCTTATTTCTATTTTTGTTGGTTTTTTTGTTAATCAAGCTTATGTTCCCGAAAATATTGTATTGTTACCTGTACGAGATGGATTGCCATTAGAATATGTATTTTCTATTTATTTTCCTGCTGTTACAGGTTTTACTGCCGGAGTGGCAATGTCGGGAGACCTTAAGAATCCTAAAAAAGATATTCCAAAAGGAACTTTATTGGCTGTTATTACAGGTTTTGTTGTTTATGTTTTGCTTTCAGTAGGCTTTGCTTTTTTTGTAAATCGCGATTTATTAATTAACGATAGTAATTTCTTAATGCAAGTAGCTTGGTTTCCTCCACTTGTAATAGCAGGAATATGGGGAGCAACATTATCGTCTGCATTAGGCGGAATACTGGGAGCCCCAAGAATATTACAAGCAATAGCGAAAGATAAAATTGTTCCTAAAATATTATCAATAGGATATGGTAAAAATAATGAACCAAGAAATGCATTAATACTAATATTTTTAATTGCCGAAGGAGGAATATTAATTGGCGATTTAAATATAATAGCCGGAGTTGTTTCTATGTTTTTTCTTGCATCGTATGGGTTTATAAATATTTCGTATTCCTTAGAAAGTTGGGCAAGTGTCGATTTTCGACCAAGTTTTAGAATTCCCAGGTATATCGGAATAATTGGTTTTGTTGCCTCATTTATTGTAATGTTTAAGATCGATATGGTGTCGATGATATTTGCATTTATTCTTATAGGAGCAATATATTTATTCCTGCGACATAAAAATTTTAGAAATGAATATGGTGATGTTTGGAAAAGTGTATGGTCTTCAATTATTCGAAAAGCATTAAAAAAACTTGAGTCAGGTGATATTGAAAAACGAAATTGGCGCCCCAATATTATTTTGTTTAGTGGGGGTGCGAATTCAAGACCTCATTTAATTCGTTTAGGAAAAGCTTTGCTTGGGAATCAGGGAATATTGTCGAATTTCGATCTTATAGAAAAAAAATCGGCCAAAACATTGTTTCCCAAAAGTAAACAAATGCAAACAAAACTTGACAATTCCGAAGATGGAATATTCACACGTGTACAAGATTGTAGAGATATTTACGAAGGAATAGAAACAATATCATCTACTTACGGTTTTGCAGGTGTCGAACCTAATACTGTTTTAATGGGTTGGGGACGGCAAAGTAAAGACCCTAAACGTTTTGCACAAATGGTTGAGACTTTAAGTCAACTCGATCAGAGTATTCTTATGGTCGATTATGATGAAGAAGTTGGTTTTGGTAAGAAAAAACTAATAGATATATGGTGGCGTGGAGCCGGGAATAATGGCAATTTTGCATTAACATTAGTTCGATTTCTTATAATGGATGATGATTGGACTAATGCAAAAGTAAGATTGTTAGTTGTTAATCCCGAAAACGAAGATAGAGACCTGTTATTAGAGAGAACAAAAAAAATACTGAACGACTTTAGAATTGATGTAGAAATAGTAATAATTAATAATAAAATTGAACAAAAATCATTTTACGATATTATCAGAAGAGAATCTCTAAATTCAGATTTAATATTACTCGGATTACCAAATATTGAAAAAGGTAATGCTATAAAACTGGTTGAACAAACCAACGAATTAACAAATAATATCGGGACAGTAGTTCTTATTAAAGCATCATCGTATTTTAGCGACTTATATATTGTCGATAAAAATAAATATATTTCATCTAGAATATCACAAAAAGAATTAGATACAGAAATTTCTGTAAAAAATGTTTCATGGGAATTGAACTTTCCGAAAAATACTGTTGTATCTGAACAGTTACATTTCTTACACGACACATTAATAGCGTCGGCAGATAATTATTACGAGAATTATGCTTACAAAGTAGCCGAAGAGAATAGTAAATTAATAGAATCAATAAAAAAACTTGTTGCTAATAATTTTGTTAATATAAAGCACGAGTTGAAAGGGAATAATAGAAATCAAAAACAAGTAATTTTTAAATACCAAACAAATATCCTTACCCGTACGAGAAAGATTATTTCTGAATTTAATAACGAAAACCTAAAATTTCAACACAATAATTTAAATCGAGGCTTATATGTATATATTGATGTATTAACAGATTTGCTTCAAAATATTCCTAATAAACTTAAAATAAAATATTATAAAGACGATTTGTTAGTTGCTAATAACGATAGCCTTAATTTAAAATGGTATAAGCAAATTAGCAAACTAAAGATTTTCTTAGTATATGGGAAAGATAGTGTTAATTACAACATAAAATATAAAGATTTAATTTCCCAGTATATTCCTATAAAAATATATGCATTATTAGAAAAAATATTCAATAAATTAGGAGAATACCATCTTAAATTTTCTATTGACCTTCAGAGTGCAATGAAGCATTTATCCTTAAACTTTTGGGAAATAGAAAAAAGCGCAGAAATTAATAAACTAAAACTTGAAACTCTTGACGAAATTGAGACAAAGATTATTAATGAACTTGATATAATAAAGAAAGCTCATTTTAAATCACATCGATCTTTGTATCAGCTATTTACTAACGATACATCTGAAGTAATTAGAAAGATAAATAGTAAGTTTGATATATTATTGATAAATAGAGATATTAAAGTATTGTCGAAACGTACAGAAAAACGATATAGAGCAAAGATTCTTAATATCCCAAATCAATGGTTTAGCAATCAGAAACTAATTTATAATAATAACTATATTGGAATAATGCTATTGTCATTCGAATATAGAGTTAGGAAAATTTTTGACGAAGTAATTTCCGAAATAGAAAATATTTATGATGAATTATTGATAAATAAACTTAATGAATTTATTCTTTTCTTAAATAAATATCAGAAAGAAATAAAAAGTAATACTAAACCCGAGTTTAGTATTAATCCTGATGAATTTATTGACGAACAAAATATTTTTCAGATAAAAGAAAAATTTGAATCATCAATTAGAAAATTGAAATATGCAGTGCGTAAATTTCCTGAGAAGATTACTGTAATTTCCGATAATTCATATAATAATTATTTAATAGAACAGTTTGAAGGTGTTGATGTTTTAAATGTATCTGCTTCTCGATTGTTAGATTATATTTTACAAAACGATTTAATTGAGCCAATACAAAAATTAATAAATTCCATTCCTGAAGATCTGAAAGCAATTCAATCTAGTAGTAGAGATATTATTAGGCATATAGATTTTAATATCCGACAAAAAGGTGTTTACGAGCATTCTGAACTTGATACTTATTTTTCTGAAATGACAGAGTTATTTGGTGAACAAAAACAAAAAACCGAAAATTTATTAAGCTTAGCCAAGAAACAAAAAACTGAAATAATTCAAAGTATAAGCAGCCAGTTAAATACAATATTTAATCAGTTATCGCATAGTTCGTTTACTAAAAGTGGTGTAAATATTAAACAATATATTAAAGAACAAACATCATTAAAGAGAAAGTCTATTTCATTACGTACTAAGTCGAGTATAATAAACGGCTTTAAAAAACAAATAGAACAATTCTGGTATCGTCAGAGTATAGGTGTTTTAGTCTCTAAATCTGTTTCAAAAAACACATCAGGCGACACTAGAGTAAATAAAATTCTTAACTTAGTTGAACATATAAGTTTCGATAAAGCAATAATAAATAAATTGCCATTTTATTATAAACAATTATTTCTTCGTAAACAGTATTATTATAATGAATTTTGGTTCGGAAGAGAAAAAGGACTTAAAGATGCAGAAATTGCTATTGAAAGATATAATTCAGGGTTTAAAGGAGGATTGCTGATTCTTGGAGAATCTGGAAGTGGGAAAACATTCTTTTCTCATTATATTAGTTCAAAATATTTTAATTCTCAAAATACTTATATTGTAAATCCTCCATTCTCAGGATCTATTAGTCCCAAGACATTTAAAGCTAATATTGAGAAAGCCGTGGATGTATATGGTACTTATGACGAAATATTTGAAAAAATTCCGAAAAAGAGTGTAATAATTATCGACGATTTAGAATTGTGGTGGGAGAAGAATCTTAATGGATA
Organism: uncultured Bacteroidales bacterium; assembly: GCA_964504155.1. Lineage (GTDB taxonomy): Bacteria > Bacteroidota > Bacteroidia > Bacteroidales > UBA12077 > CAZDCZ01. Next base: position 15,095 of record CAZDCZ010000003.1, read on the forward strand.
CGAAGTTGTTAAAATAATCTTAGAATTAATTAGAAATTATAGCAGTAAATGTTTTTTCATTGCTAACTTAAATACTTATACATACGAGTTTATTAAGAAAATAATAAAAATAGAAAATTCATTTCTGAATATTATTGAATGTGATTATTTTGATGCAAAGACAATTAAGAATATTGTATTGTTCCGACATAATTCGGGAAATTTAAATCTTTTAAATAGTAAGGGTGAGAAAATCAGACCAATTGGGGAAGCACGATTTTTCTCTAATATTTTTAACCTTTCGCAGGGAAATATTAATACAGCACTTCATTTATGGCTAAGCAGTATTACAGAAATAAAAAACGATACAATAAAAATTAGAAACATTAAACACGTTGATAGTACAGTGTTATTAAATTTGCCTGCCGATTGGTATATTGTTTTAGTGCAATTGTTTTTGCATAAAAGACTTAATAGAAAAAGTTTGTCCGGGGTGTTAATGAAATCGGATATAGAGACGGACGTTCTTACCGATGCATTACTTAGAACAGGATTAATAATAGAAGAAAAAGTTAATACTTTTATAATTAATCCGCAGTTGTATATATATATTAGAAAAGCATTGATCGAGAAAAATATGATTTAATAAAAAGCTTATGGATAATATTTTTGAATTTTCGGTTACATCGAATTATTTATTTCGATTTTTTATTATAATAGCCTTTTTATTCCTATTTTTTAGGATAATATCTTATGTGTTGCCATTAGTTTTTAAAAATCAGCGATATTATAAATTATTTAAAAAATATGTCCATGGAATCGAAATTTTTGTTTGGATAATATTTCTATCAAAAGCATATTATAAATTATCTATCTCGAATCAAGTTTTTTCTATTGTTAGTCTTATAATAATAATAATTTTAGTTTTATATTTTTCGTGGTATGCCTTAAAAGATTATGTTGCGGGAGTAATTTTTAAAACATGCGGAAATGTTTATATTAACGATAATGTTCGCATATATAAATATACAGGAAAAATTGTAAAATTTGCTTATAGAACATTAAGTATAGAAACTACTAAAGGCGAAATAGTATATATTCCATATAGTAAAATTACAAGCAATTCGGTAGTAAAAATGAATCTAGCCGAAGCTATTAAAAGTTACTCTTTTAAATTAAAAATAAAAAAAACTAACAGTTTAGTAGATACTATAGAAAATATAAAAAAATCAATCATTAATTTGCCATGGTCGTCGGTTAAAAAAAAACCCGGAGTATATCCTATCGAAGAAACTAATACAAATATTATTTTTGATATTACAGTTTATGCAATCGAAGATGACTATTTTTATAATATAGAGAATTATATAAAAGAAAAATTTGCCAATATAGAAGAATAGAAATTCTTGAAAATATCATTTCATAATACCTTATATCCGCAAATAAATCATTTAAAAAAACATCAATCATCTGTGTAAGAAATGCTTACACAGTGATTGATATATGAATATTTTCACTTATTTTAGTGATACCAAACAACAAAAATAGTTGTGAAATATTTACGAACATGAAAGTACAAAATTTCAAGACATCAGTAAAACCTTTTTCGGGAAATTCGATAGTAAATTATCATTCTAACAAATCCAATACGAGTCAATTAACTGATAATGAGCTAGGTGTAAAAAATGAAGTGTGCTAGGTATCAATATAGTGAGATATTTAAAAATTGACAAATGTTTATCTTAGCGGTGGTGATGCAATAAAAGATATTACACTTACTTTAGAGAGTATCTCGAAAGTATTCCAAATAACAATATTCCTAGTGCTGATACTGTTTTGAGAGTATTTAAAGAGCTTACAACCCAAAATAGTTCTTATGTTTCAGATAGTGTATATCGTATAATTTTAACATAAACAATAAGTTTAATTTATTAAATATCAAATCGTTAAAACTGACTAATCAATTAAAATGTGGTAGTAGTTATAATTTTGATTACGACAATCAAATAAATGCAAATAATAAGTGGGATGCAAAAACCTCATATAAAAAAAAACCAGAAAAACTATTTTTAATAAAAATGACGATTTACCTTTGCGAAAATTTGATGATAACACTCTTTTGTTTGATAAAAAAGTATCTAAAAGAAAAATTAGTAACTTTATAAGTAGTATTATTCTACAGTTTTAAATAAGAAATAAAGTAAAAATACATTTAGACTTCTAGGTTTTTAGTATTTTTATATGGTTGCGGAATTAAGGCTAAACAATATAAATATTTCAATAAAAAACATAAATATGAGTAATTAATTTACAAACAAAACAGTTACGATATTATTGAAAAATGTTTTGAAGTCCACAACAATCTTGGTCACTGATTTCTAGAAATTGTGTATAAAAAAGATGCTCTTGAATATGAATTTAGACAGGAAGAAATCCCTTTTAAAAGAGAATATATTGTAAACTATAATAAAAAAAAATTACCACATAAATTTTATGCCGATTTTGTAGTTTATGATAAAATTATACTTGAAATAAAAGCTACATCGGGCATAGTAGATAAATTTATTGCTCAATCATTAAATTACCTGAAAGTTTCGGATAATAAATTAGCTTTAATTGTAAATTTTGGACAACTGCACTTAAACTATAAAAGAATTGTATTTGAAAATAAACTAAAAGAATATAAAAATCACAATTCGAGTATTCGCGGTGCAAATTTTTAAAATAATTAAAATATGAGATTAGAAAAAGATTTTATTGGAGAAAAACAGATTCCTAAAGATGCACTTTACGGAATTCATTCTGTTAGGGCTCGTGAGAATTTTCCCGACACCAGCCCTTTTCATAAAGAATGGTATAGAGCAGTAGGTATTACAAAGCTTGCTTGCTTTTTGACATATAAAAATTTTAAATCGGCAATAGAGAAAAAATATCCCGACACAAAACTACCAATAAGTCTTTTCTCTGATGAGATAATAAAATCCTTAATACTATCGGCAGAAGAAATTTCTCAAGGTAAACATTTTAATAATTTCATAGTACCTGCAATACAAGGAGGTGCAGGCACAAGCATTAATATGAATATTAATGAGATATTAGCTAACCAATCCTTAAGAAATATTAATAAAACTATAGGCGAATATAATATTATCGACCCTATTGAACATGCTAACATTTATCAATCGACAAACGATGTAATACCAACATCGTTAAAAGTAGCAACAATACAATTATTAGAAAATCTCGAAGAAGAGATAAATAAATTACGTTTATCTATTGAGAAGCTTGAAAGCGAAAGCAGAAACAAATTACGAATTGCATATACTCAAATGCAAGAAGCTGTTCCCTCATCGTATGCAATGCTATTTAGCTCATATAACGAAGCTCTATCGCGCGACTGGTGGAGAGTCTCGAAATGTTTCGAACGAATAAAAATCGTTAATTTAGGCGGAAGTGCAATAGGAACAGGGATTTCTGTTCCACGATATTTTATAATGGAAGTAGTTACTACTTTACAACGACTTACAAATTTACCTATTACTCGCAGCGAAAATATGTCGGATACAACAAGCAACACCGATAGTTTTGTTGAAGTACACGCTATTTTAAAAGCGCATGCCGTAAATCTCGAAAAAATGGTTTCCGACATTCGTTTGCTCTCTTCCGATATCACAGGAAACAAAGAAATCTCAATTCCACAAAAACAAGTAGGAAGCTCAATAATGCCGGGAAAAGTAAATCCTGTAATCCCCGAGTTTGTTATCAGCGCAGCACATAAGATATACAGTAACGACATGTTAATTTCGTCGCTAAGTGCTCAGGGATGTCTCGACTTAAATGCCTATTTACCGGTTATAGGAAATGCTTTATTAGAAAGTATTAAATTACTTATTGCAGCAGATAAAACATTACGAGAAAATTTATTTAGTAATATTATTATCGATAATAAAAAAGCTGAAAAACGACTATTTTATAGTCATGCAATAACTACAGCTTTAAGTCCGTTTATTGGCTATAACAAAGCTTCGGAACTTGCAAAAGAAATGAAAAAATCGAATACAAATATCTTTGAAGCTAACACTAAACTAAAAATTATCGATTCAAATAAATTAAAGAATATTCTTGCTCCTCAAAATCTTTTAAAAATGGGATTTACAATCGACGAGATAATATAAACATCATAGAATTATTACAATTAATACGATTATTACAATGAGAGAAAATTTTAAACTAACTATAAGCATTATAAAACACAAATTTAAAAACCCTTATTTACAAAATAGTATATTTTTATTCATTCTTGTAGGTTTGTTTTTTTTTCTTGGTTTAAATAAACTTTTCTTTGTAGGGCCGTATGGGATTCATTTCATGCGACAAACAGACAGCTTGTCTTTTGCTTCTAATTACTTTAACAATGGTTTTGCTTTTTTAAAACCTCAACTTTACAACTTAAAAAATATTAATGGAATGGCAGTTTGTGAATTTCCATTAACATATTATATCACAGCAATTTTCTATACTATAATAGGTAAACATTTTTTTATTCAAAGACTAATACACCTATTTATTATTTACTTTGGAATATTTAGTATTTATAAATTAAGCAATTTTATTTTAAAAGATTTCACCTATTCTCTTTTAATAAGCCTTGTTGTTTTTACCTCGACTGTTTTTAACTACTATTCTTTTAACTATTTACCAGATATTCCGGCACTGGGATTTGTTCTTATCGGATGGTTTTATTCATACAAATATCAAAATAACAATAAAACTATTACTTTAATACTTTCTTTCGTCTTTTTTACTTTGGCGAGTTTAATAAAGGTTACATATCTAATAAATCCAATTGCAATAATAATTTTAGCAATAATTTCATTAATATTTAATAAGAAAAAAACGCTAATGTCAAACAGACTTAGGGTTTTATTATATGGATTGTTTTCTATATTAATAGTCTTGTCTTGGAATATTTTCGTTTTATATTATAATGATTTATATAGCTCCACTTCTTTTAACACAAAGCCTTTGCCTATTTGGATTTTACATCAAGATAAAATAAAAATTATATGGGATCATATTAGCAATTATTGGTATAACAGTTACTTCTCGAAAGAAGCATTTTATTTAATTTATGCGTTTATTATATTGCAAATTCTTTTTATAAAAAAATCGAACAAAAACATTTCTCTACAAATACTAATATTATTTTTCGGGAACTTAACTTATTTCATACTTTTCTATAAACAATTTCAAGACCACGATTATTATTTTCTGGCATTTTTCCCTCTAGTTTTATTAATTCTAATAAATGGAATTAAAACTTTACAAAACACTATTAATAATAATGTTATTCATTCAATAATTAAACTAATAATATTTGTAATAATCATTGTAGGCATAAATCATTCTAGAAATAAATTAAACAACAGACTAATCTTCAAAAAGGATATTTATTCACAAACAGGTTTACTAATAAACGAGAATATAAAAAACATTCAAAATCTAAACATCAGTCCTTTGGCAAAATTCATTGTTGCTCCGGATTTATGTCAAAATGGTGGTTTATTTTATTTAAACAAATCGGGATGGAATATAGAAAAGACAGAACAAATAACTTTGAAAAAAATAAAGGAATACAAAAATAAAGGAGCCGAATATTTATTACTGGCAAGCACAGAAAACTCGATCCTACAAATTGGGAAAAAATCAGGTAAGTTAATTTTTAAAAATAATGAAATAAGTATATATAAACTAAATAAAGACATTAACTTAAATGAAATTAATTAATTCTAAATTTTGAGTATAAAAACAATAATAATTGAATAATAATGAGAAACAATTTTAAATTAAGTCTTGTAATTCCTTGTTATAACGAAGAAGATAATATTAGTTTTCTATATGAAAATATTATCACATATATAAAAGAATACTCATACGAAATTCTTTTTATTAACGATGGAAGTACCGACAAGACTTTAAGCGAAATTAAAACTCTTTCAGAAAAATATCAGAACATAAAATACATTTCATTATCGCGAAATTTTGGTCATCAGAATGCATTAAAAGCCGGATACGACAATTCATCAGGAGATTGTGTTATTAGTCTGGATGCCGATTCGCAACATCCCGCATATCTGATAAAAGATATGATTGCTAAATGGCAAGATGGCTATGATGTTGTATATACTATTAGAAACGACAATAATGCTAGATTTATCAAGAAATACTCATCAAAATTATTTTACAAACTAATAAATAAACTTAGCAACACAGAGATTCATCAGGGAGCTGCAGATTTTCGTTTATTAGACAAAACAGTGATTAATGAAATACGTAAACTCAACGAGAATTATCTTTTCATACGTGGACTTATCTCGTGGGTAGGGTTCAAACAAATTGCAATACACTACACTCCCGAAGAACGACATACAGGAAAAACGAAATATTCGACAAAGAAAATGCTAAATTTAGCATCATCGGGGATAACATCCTTTAGCACAACTCCTTTAAAGTTTTCTATTTATTTAGGTTTCTTTATTGCAATTTTTGCTTTTTTATACGCCCTTTATGCTATTTATATTGCTAGTTTTACAAGCAAAGCATTACCAGGTTGGACATCGACTATTGTTAGTATTCTGTTTATTGGCGGGATACAATTATTTATGATTGGAATATTAGGAGAATATCTCGGGAAATTATTTATTGAAAATAAAAGAAGACCAAACTATATAATTCAAGAAAACAACTTAGATATTAATAAACATGACTAATTTCTTTAGAAAAAATCTATCTATAATATCAATCTGGATAGTATTAATAGGAATAGTATTTTTAAACTTCAGTCATCATAATTGGCAAAGAGAAAATGGTGTAATTCAATGGGATATAAAATCGTATTATGCCTATTTGCCCGCAACATTTATTTACAAAGATTTATCCTTAGATTTCAGAGAAGAAAATTTCGGAAAATTCGGTAATCTTATTTGGCCTGTTAAAACTCCTACCGGAAAACAAGCTATAATAACATCAATGGGAATGTCGGTTTTATATTCTCCGTTTTTCTTTATAGCACATACAATATGCAAATTTACTCAATACGAAGCAGATGGATATACATTACCTTATAAATTTGCCTTAGTCTTTAGTGCTTTGTTTTATTTAGCATTAGGCTTATTCTTTCTGCGGAAGATATTATTACGATATTTCTCTGATTTTACATCGGCTATAACAATTCTGAGTATTGTTGCGGGAACTAATTTACTGTATTACTCGTCGTACGAAGCAGCCATGCCGCATGTTTACAACTTCTCGTTAATTACTGTATTCGTATATATGGTAATTAAATGGCACGAAAACACAAGTGCAAAAAGAACAATCGGCTTGGGATTATTAGGTGGTTTAATTACTCTTATTCGTCCAACAAATATTCTTGTATTATTAATATTATTGTTGTGGGACATAAAATCGTTTTCGGAATTTAAAGAACGAATATTCTTTTTCCTTAGAAAATACAAACTTGTTATATTAATGATTATATCATTTGTTCTTGTTTGGGTTCCCCAATTTTTATACTGGAAATATATTGCAGGTAAATTTCTATATTTCTCGTATGGTGATGTTGGAGGTAAATTCTTTTTTAATAATCCACAGATTTTCAATATCCTTATTAGCTATAAAAAAGGTTGGTTGGTTTATACCCCTTTAATGATATTAGCAATAGCCGGGATTTTTATATCTTTTAAAAAATTTAAAACTTTCGCAGTTCCAAGTTTAATTTTTCTATTATTAAATATTTACATATTGTCGTCGTGGTGGTGTTGGTGGTTTGGTGGGAGCTTTGGACTAAGATCTTTTATCGATTCGTATGGAATTATGGCAATACCATTAGCTGTTACAATCGATTTCTTTTATAAGAAAAAATACTTAAAGTTTATTGGAATTCCTTTAGTTGGAATTCTAGTTTTATTTAATATTTTTCAAACACAACAATATACTCATCAGGCAATTCACTATTGGTGGATGAATAAAGATGCATATTGGGAAACATTTTTAAAATTAAGACCTACCGATAAATATTGGGATTTAATTACAATACCCGACTACGAAAAAGCCCGAAAAGGAATTTATGTAGCAATTAAGCCCGAGAATAAAAAGAGAAAACCTAAAATCGCTGCAAGTAAAAAAGAGATTTCGCAATTAATAAAACGCGACATATATTCCGATTCATTAAAAATGCTATCATTAAAAAACATTGCACAAGAAAATAAATTAGTACTCGATTCTGTCATTAATAAAGAAATATTGAAATCGTTCTCAAATGATAATTTAGAATTATATAAAAAAGAAATTATTATTTCTAAATTAGAGATATCAATTCGTGAAAATCCCGATATGATGAAATCAATGATTCGGAAAGCAAAAAAGAAAAAAATAAGTGTCGATTCTATGATTACTCTAGATGCAAATTGGCTTTATAAAAAAAACAAATACTAATAAAATGCTTAATAGTAAGACCATAGCTGTTGTTGTACCTGCTTATAACGAAGAAACTCAAATTGGAATGGTTATAGAAACCATGCCCGATTTTGTAGATCGTATAATTATTGTTAACGATTGTTCAACAGATAGCACAGCTGATATTGTTAGAAAATACCAAGGGAAAATTTTCCGGACTTTACCTGATAATAAAAGAGATGAATCGGAAAATAATATTTATTCTAGAGCCGAAGAAATTATTCGCAAACAAAACAAAATAGAACTATCGTATTTTGCTAAATCAGAAGTTCTTCATGAAAATATTAACGACAAGATTATATTAATTAATCTCTTAAAGAATTCAGGTGTAGGTAGTACAATAGCTAGAGGTTACAAATGGGCAAAAGACAATAATATTTTCTGCACAGCTGTAATGGCTGGCGACGGACAAATGGACCCGCATGAGTTAGAACTAATCTGTAATCCTATAATAAACGAAAATATCGATTATGTAAAAGGCAACAGGCTAACTCACAAAAGCGCCAAAATACTAATACCAAAAACAAGATTTAGAGGCAATTCCATACTTTCTATATTAACAAAAATTGCATCGGGATATTGGCATGTATCCGACAGTCAGACAGGATACACAGCAATTTCGAACGCAGCTCTTAACTCTATCGATTTATATAAGATATACCATAGTTACGGAGTTCCAAACGACATTCTTGTAAAACTAAATATTGCTTTTTGCACAATAAAAGAAGTTAATATTAAACCTGTATATGATATTGGTGAGAATTCGAAAATGAAAATTCGAAAATTAATTCCAAGAATATCGTGGTTGTTATTAAAATTGTTTTTTAAACGACTTTGGGTTAAGTATTTATATAAAAGCTTCCACCCATTATTTATATTATATAACATTGCAATACTCATGCTACTAATTGCAATACCATATGGGATAAAAATATTAATAATTATTTTAAAAGGAGCAGACGCAAATCCTTTAACGGTTCTTGCTTTTACATTTCTTTTTATTAGTGGATTTCAATCTTTACTTTTTGCTATGTGGATGGACATGCAAGATAATGAAAGATTATATAAATAGCTTTTTATTAAATTTTAGAACTAATGCCAATATAAAACTAAATATCTCGCCAGATATAAACCACAAACGCGAGACCACAGAAATAGTAACAGCAGTTTCTACATTAATTCCTGTTGATGTTAAAAACAAGACCATTATTCCTTCGCGCACACCTATTCCTCCGGGCATAACAATTGCAAGAACACCATAACATACGCTTATTGGAAATGCAAAAGCCGAAATAAAAGCTACATCAGGCATTACTGATTTCACAAAGAAATAAAAAGCAAAAATCCATATTGCCCAATATATTAATATAAACCCACTTACTTTTAACGACTTATTAAACTCTAATAAGGGAATATTAATTTTCTTTTTGAAAACTCTTTCGAAAACATTAACAACAAATTCGTGAAATATATTTGAAAATAACAAAGCCACTAAGCCTATTATCGACACAAAAACAAGTATAGAATAATACGAGAATTTATCAAATATCAACACTGCAGGAAAACTAATCAATAAACCTAATAATATATATATTAATTGCTCTTTTAAAGATAATGCCGAAACAAATTTAAAAGAAAAACTCTTAGACGAAACCTTATACGCTCTACCCAAAATAACCCAAATTTTTCCGGGAATATATTTTGCAAAAACAGAAATCCCATGAGAATACACCGCAAATAAAGGTTTTACATTAATATTATATACTCTTAAAATATTCCACCAACTTAACATACTAACAAAAAAACCAAGCCACAATAAAACAATAGACAATATAAGATATGTGTAATTAAATTTTATTTTACTAAAACTTAAATAATCGAATCGGAACAAATACACTACCAAAAATACAATAGAAACATATATCAAAATTTTGTATATAGTCTTAAACATAGTTTTCATTATTCAGTTTTTACAATGTATATTTATTTTTTACTGCAATTATTCCAAAAAGCCAATATTACGATTTTTAGCGATTTTTTACCTGTATCAGAAAAAGCAAAATTGCTAAAAATCAAAACTCCCTTTAGAATTATAACAAAACCTGATTTTAAAATTTTCGCTTATTACCTCTTTTCAAAGTAAACTTATTACTTTGAAATTAAAATAATCATACATTTATGCTTATTATTAACAAATAATTAATTCTAACACTAATGATAAAAAACAAATATCTTCATTTACACGATAAAACAATATTCGCGATAAGTATATTACTAAACATAATTTTTATAATCCTTGTTTTTGCCAATCTAAACGAACATCAAATCTACACATATCTTAATTCCGACACTTTATACCTCCCATCAATATTCAAAGATCTTTTTATCGATAAATCGGGACTATACGGTTGGCATCTGAATGGAGCTCCTAACTTTTTCCCCGATATGATATTGTATTTTATCATAAATGCAATATTTAAAAATTTCATACTTTCAATGTTCATCTTCAGCATAATACAATATTCTGCTATATTACTATTATTTTATAAATTATTTAAAACACTTAATATAAATATAAAACTAATTCACATCTCGGCAGCAAACTTAATTATGTTATTATTCTTTTTTGTGTCGTTAATAACAAAAGATTTTGTTTTCACATTTTATCTTCTTAGCGTCAGCTACCATCTTGGTGCTTTTGTTATGACAGTTTTATGTTTAATTTTTACGTTTAATTACATCAATAAAAATGATAACAAATTTTTATATTATTTGTTATTTTTCGGAACTCTTGCAACAATAAGCGACCGACTATTTATTATAATGTACACCTTACCCTTATTAAGTTTAAGTATACTTTTCTTCTTTAAACAATACAAGAAAACTTTTATTAAACTATTTTCAACTATACTTTCGTTTACTGCACTTGGACTTATTATCTTTAAAATATTAAAGACCTCATCGTATATTCATATCATTAGTTTATCGTGGAAATTCTTGAATATCGGCAATATTAAAAATTCTTTCAATATAATGATGGGACAACATCTTAAATACATTTCGCTATTGGATTTAAGAGGTCTTATTGTTATTTTATCGATGATTTCGTTTCTAATAATCCTGGGAATTCTTGCAAATAACCTATATAAATTATTTAAATCGAAAGAAATTAATAACAGTATTATCATAGAAACTGCATATTTATTATTCTCAACATCGTTTTGTTTAATAGTGTTTTTTATGCCTGTAATAAATGGTAATTACGTTAGCTGGGCAATGCTTCGATATAATATTTATGTATTCTATTTATGTATTTTCAATTACGCATATATTTTATACTTCTTTTCTGAGAAAAAATATATTATCACGAAAGTACTCCAAACAACAATTATTATTGCCACTATTTTTTTAGTTTTCATCTCAATACGAATATCCGGAAAAACCGAGATAAAACAAAACTTAACAAAGTTCTTCAACTATTATCCAACGAAAGTAAAAAACATTGACGAAGCTGCAGAGAAAAACAATTTAAAATTTGGGGTAGCCAATTATTGGTATGCAAAATATATTACTATGTTCTCGAAACAAGATATTAGATTATATACAGTACACGATAATCTATGTCCATGGTATCATGTTATGAACGAAAATTGGTATTATAAAAACGAGAAAGGGAAATTTAAAAATCCTGAATTTACTTTTATAATTTCTAATAGTATTAATAAAGATATTATTACTAAAAAGTTAGGTATTGCAAAAGACACAATACAATGTGATAACGATATTCAGATATTAAAATACGAAGTTTTTAAATACGATAAGGCAACAAGACAACCAATTATTAAGTAGATTTGCAATATAATATTATAAATATTTACAAATGACTAAAGGCAAAGAATCGAAACCACATATAGGAATTTACGGACGACGTAATAATGGCAAAAGTACTTTAATAAATAATCTTGCAGGGCAAGATATTGCAATCGTATCGGACTATGCAGGAACAACAACCGACCCTGTAAAAAAATCGTTCGAGATTACGGGCTTTGGACCGGTAATACTTATAGATACTGCCGGAATAGACGATAGCGGAGAATTAGGAGAAAAACGAATCGACACAACCCTAAAAACAATTAAAACAATAGACCTGGCTATTTTAGTTATTACTCACAACACATTTGCCGAATTCGAAAAAAATCTTATTGCCGAATTTAAAAATTCCGATACTCCATATTTTATTATTCATAACAAATCGGATATTGAAAAATTAGAATTAAACACTAAAACAAAAATATTAGCTTTTGACAACTCCGAAATTCTTGAATTCAGCAATCATAAAAATAAAAATATAGATATCATAATAGAGCAGATAAAAAAAACAATTCCCGAATCGGCATTAAAATCTACTTCTTTAGTTGGCGATTTAATATCGTATGGCGATATTGTTTTACTCATCACTCCTATTGATATTGAAGCTCCGGCAGGAAGATTAATATTACCCCAAGTTCAGGCAATACGCGATATTATCGATAACGATGCAATTGCAATAGTTCTTAAAGAGCGTGAAGTAGATGCTTTTCTTCGCAAAACACAAATAAAACCTAAGTTAGCAATTACCGACAGTCAGATATTTAACAAGGCAGATGCATCTATTCCAAAAGATATTCAACTTACAAGTTTTAGTATTGTATTAGCTCGTTATAAAGGCGATTTCGAAAATTACTTAAACGGAACACCAAAAATCTCGGAGCTAAAAGATGGCAATACTGTTTTACTTTACGAATCGTGTACACATCACGTATCGTGCGACGATATTGGAAGAGTCAAAATCCCTCGATGGTTATCGAACTTTACCGGTAAAAAACTCGAATACGAAGTAGTTTCGGGTTTCGATAATCTTAAAAAAGACATTACAGAATATTCGCTTGTTATACAATGTGGCGGATGTGTAATTACTCGTAAACAATTAATTAACAGACTAAAACCTGCAATAGATGCCGGCGTTCCTGTAACAAATTACGGTATGGCTATTGCTTACGTTCAGGGAATATACCAAAGAGCCATTGCTCCATTTGTTAAGATAGACAAATCGGAACTAGACTATTTATAATCTCAAGAAACTGTATTTGAAAATTACATTGGATCAACATCGATATTTATCTGAAGACTTTTAAAATTATCGAAAGTTGATATTTTATCTATTTGTTGCTGTAGTAGTTCTTTTGCTTTTTTTACCGATTTTTCCTTTTCTATCTTAATCATTATTTTTTTAAGATAGTATGTCTGTACTCGTCCAACATACGGACTTTCCGGACCAAGAACCCTGTTACCAAAAACCCTACGTAAATTATCGGCTAATTTTTTTGCAGCATCATTAACAACATCTTGTTTCTTATGTTTTAACATCAGGTTAATTATCCTATAATATGGTGGATAATGGAAATTCTTTCGTTCAACAAGCTGTTCGTTATACATCTCTTCGTATTTGTTATCTAAAACAAATTGCAAAATACTATGCTCAGGGTTCGATGTTTGAATAATAACTTTCCCTTGTCGATATTTTCTTCCTGCCCTACCACTAACCTGTGCCATAAGCTGATAACTTCGTTCAAAAGCTCTAAAATCGGGAAAATTTAACATATTATCGGCATTTAATATTCCAACAGTACTAACATTATCGAAATCTAATCCTTTAGATATCATTTGGGTACCGATAAGAATATTTGTTTTACCTGTCTCGAAGGCTTCGATAATCTTCTCGTAAGCATTTTTTGTCCTTGTAGAATCAAAATCCATACGTGCCACCCTTGCCTCCGGGAAAAATTCTTTTACTTCGTTTTCTATTTTCTCGGTTCCAAAACCTTTATACGACAAGGAGATATTTCCACAAGCACTACACTTATGAGTATTCGATTCGGAATACCCGCAATAATGACAAACTAAAGTGCCTTCGTATTTATGATATGTTAAACTAACATCGCAATTTTTACATTTCGGAATCCACCCACACGAATCGCATTCGAGAAAAGGAGAAAAGCCCCTACGATTTTGGAACAATATAACTTGTTCGCCACCATCTAAAGCATTTTGAATATTCTCGAGCAATAAAGGAGTAAAAATCGATTTCATTTGTTTCTTCTTTCGCGCTTTGTGAGTATCGGCAAGAAATATTTCAGGTAACTTAATATCTTTATATCGTTTTTTCAATTCTACAAAACCATACTTATCGGTTCTGGCATTAAAAAAACTCTCAACCGATGGCGTAGCCGTTCCCAACAGAACTTTTGCATTATGCAAATTAGCTAAAACAATAGCACTATCGCGTGCATTGTAACGCGGAGCAGGATCGTATTGTTTATATGTATTTTCATGTTCCTCATCGACAATAATTAAACCTAAATTATCGAAAGGCAAAAATAATGACGAACGAACACCAAGAATAATATCGTATTTATCGTTACCATCTATTCCAAGCAAATTGTTATATATCTCTACTCTTTCGGAATTACTGAATTTAGAATGATATACTCCAACCCTATTACCAAACACCGAACGCAAACGACTAATTATCTGTGTTGTAAGAGCTATTTCGGGCAACAAAAATAATACTTGTTTACCTTGTTTTATCTGCTCTATCATAAGATGAATATATATCTCGGTTTTACCACTTGAAGTTACTCCGTGTAATAATACCGTGTTTCTTCTCTTAAACTGTTCTTTTATTTCGGAGAATGCTTTTTCTTGATCAGAAGAAAGAGCTTTTGCAATATTAATTTTACTAGCATTGGTTTTAATTCTACTAATAATATTAGCATATTCAACAAGAATATCTTTCTCTAATAACGATTTTAACGATTGACGAGATGCACCTGAAACATTAAGCAAATCTGACTTTTTAATTTCAATACTTTCCTTTTTAATATAATGACCCGACAATTTTATATAATTCATTAAAATTCCTAATTGCTTAGGAGCATTTTTTAAACTATCGAAAACATTGTTTAGTTGCTTTTCTCCCTGTACATCTTCGTGTAAGGATATATAAGTCTCGGTTTTGGGTTTATAACTCTCTTTTATATTCTCTTCGAGAAAAACTGCCTTTTTATCGATTAATTGCTTAATAAGGGGCATTACATTCTTACGCTCAACAACATCTGAAATTTCTTTAATTTTAAGCATTTTACTATTATCAAGAAATTCAACAACAAGAGTTTCTTCGGAAGATAAAGATGTAAAATCTTCGAAATTTGGATTAAAAATAACTTTTGTTTCGCTTTCCATTTTTAAACCCGAAGGCAAAGCGGCCTTATAAACTTCGCCAATAGAACACATGTAATAATTAGAAACCCATTCCCAAAAAGAAAACTGATAATTGTTAATTACAGAATAATCGTCGAGAAAAGTAAGAATCTCTTTAGTCTTATATTTTTCGGGTTTATTTGTATGTATTCGATAAATAATTGCAGTATAAATTTTGCGGTTCCCAAACTGAACAATAACTCTTTTTCCTTTTTTTGCAAATTCTTTATCGCTTTCTGCAATGCTATATGTAAACAATTGTCGTAAAGGCAAAGAAAGTATTACATCGGCAAATAAAGTATTACTATTCATATTATTAATCGAAATTTCTATTATATACTCAGCTAAAAAAACTAATTTTTTCAGCTACTTCTTCCATTAACCAAAACGGTGTAGATGTAGCACCACAAACGCCAACAGATTCTCTGTTTTTAAACCATTCTTTGTTTAATTCGTTCTTATTAGACACAAAATAAGTACTTTCATTTTCGCTTTTACAAATATTATATAGCATTTTCCCATTCGAGCTTTTTACTCCACTAACAAAAACAATAATGTCGTATTTTTTTACAAAGTCGCGTAATTGCTTTTGTCTATTCGACACTGCACCACAGATAGTATTTTTTACAGTAAAATCAATATCATTATCACCTTTATTAAGCTTCATTCGATTTTCTATTTCTCGTCGTATTTCTTCGAATCCTTCCAGGCTTTTTGTTGTTTGAGAAAATAATACAATAGGTTTCGAAAAATCTATTTTATCAAGATCCTCAGTGTCAGAAACAATAATTGCGTCTCCATCGACCTGACCAACTAAACCGTTAACTTCGGCATGCCCCTTTTTACCGTAAATTATAATTTGTCCTTCTCTGCTATAAATCTCTTGATGATATTTTCTTACACTATTTTGTAATTTTAATACAACAGGGCAAGAAGCATCAATAAGCTCAATATTATTTTCTTCAGCAATTTTATACGTCTCGGGTGGTTCGCCATGAGCACGAATTAACACTTTTGTATTTTTTAAATTTTTAAACTTCTCGTGATTTATAGTAATTAAACCTTTCTCTTCCAATCGACTCATTTCTTCATTGTTATGAACAATATCGCCTAAACAATATAGATTATCAGTTTTTTCAAGTCCTTTTTCTGCCAAATCTATTGCATTAACAACACCAAAACAAAAACCCGATTTTTCATCAATTTCAACAATCATAACAATTTTTTGATATCTAAATTACTCTAAATACTTATTTATAATGTTCATTATCCATTCGAACTGTTCTTCTCTGCTTAAATTACTATTATCTAACTCTATTGAATCGCTAGCTTTTCGTAATGGACTTTCGGTTCTGTTTTCGTCGAGATAATCTCTTTCTCTTACATTCTTGCTAATATCGTCGTAACTAACATCCTCGCCTTTCTCAATCAACTCATTATATCGTCGCTTGGCTCTCGACTCTACATCGGCTGTCATAAATATTTTTATATTGGCATTCGGAAAAACCACTGTTCCAATATCTCTGCCATCCATAACAATCTCGCTATCGCTTCCCATTTCTTGTTGCAATTTAACCATTCTTGCACGCACAAATGCATATTTACTGATTAAACTAACCGTATTCGAAACTTCCATCTTTCGTATTTCATCTTCAACATTCTCGTTATTCAAAAATATATCCTGATGCTTTCGAGCTTCATTGTATTTAAAATTGATATGAATATTATCTAATATATTTTTCAACTTTACTTCATCAACAATATTATTCTCTACTACCCCATTTCTGATTGCAAACAAAGTTACAGCTCTATACATAGCTCCACTATCTATATATCTATAACCTAGCGATTTTGCTATTTCTTTTGCTAAAGTACTCTTCCCCGACGACGAATATCCGTCTATTGCAATAATTATTTTTTTCTTACTCATTTATCTATTTTGTATTGAAATAAAATCAAACAACAAATTTACATTTAATAATTTTTACTGAAAATTGAAAAGGAATATTTATTATAAGAATATTCAACTTAACAGCCAGAATCAGCTAGCATGCATCTATAAAACCCAGCATGCACAAATTAGAATCATTTCAAAAGTTTTTGATATAAATAAGAATTTAAAGAATATAGTAAACTTTATAAATTTCTATTAGATATGATGATCTATTTAATCCAATTCTCAAAATTATTTCTGTTTATAATTTCAAATGATGAATCAGGGTAAGCCTTTTTCCATTGACTTGGTATTTTTACTTTCGTTTCTTTCCATTTAAATTCATATCCGAATAAGCTTCCATCACGTTCTTCAACCCAATCAATTTCTTGTTGTTCATAAGTTCTCCAAAAATAATTATTAGATGAAATTCGATTATATTCTTGATATTTTATTCTTTCACTAATCATATAATTTTCCCATAATTGTCCAATGTCATTTCGTGCTTCTATAGAATTAAAATTTGCTATAACGGCATTTCTTATTCCATTATCTAGGAAATACCATCTTGAGTTTTTTGTTATTTCTTTTCTAAGATTCCTACTAAAGCCCTCTACTTTATGAAGTATATAAATTTTACTCAACAAATCTAAATACTTTTCAACTGTATTTTTGCTAATCGATAATTGTTTACCCAATTCTTGCAAGGACACTTCTCCTCCAATCTGAAAAGCAATTAAACGTAAAAGGTTGAATATTTTTTGCGAATTTTTTATATTTTCATAAACAAGAATGTCTTTTAATAAATATGAGCTTATCATTTCATTTAAATAGTCAATTTTATCATCTCTATTTGGTAAATGGAGTAATTCGGGATAATTACCAAAAATAAGTCTTTCTCTTACTTTATCAATTTTAGAAACAGTATTTTCAACTTGATTATATTCCCTTTCTGATAATGCAAATAAGTTAAACGAATATTTTCTTCCTGTTAATGGTTCGCCGGCTTCTTTATATATATCAAATGATGATGAACCTGAAATAATAATTTTTAATCCCTTTATTTCATCAATCATAAGTTTCAATTTTAATCCAATTTCAGGTATTTTTTGTGCTTCATCAATATATAATAGTTTATATGTCCCTATTAGCTGTTTATAATTCTCTACAGTTCTTACTGCAAGCTTATCATGTACATTAATATCTTCCCCATTCAAAGCAATAAAAGGCTCATTCAATATTTTTAAGATTTGCTTTACAAGAACTGTTTTCCCAACCCTTCTTGCTCCAAAAACTATTACAACTTTATTTGCTTTAATCTTATTTAATACAATTTCCGACAAGTCTCTGACTAAATATCTCATAATAGCGTCATTGTTTTGACGCAATTTAGCATTATTGTATTTCAATTCCAAACTTCCATTAATAATTTTTACTAAAAATTGAAAAGGGATATTTATTACAAAAAATTATCTTTTATAAAACCTTCCTAAATTTGTTGATATTGAAAAATAATCTGTTGCTCCGGCAAGATGATAAGAAGAGCGTCCGTAACTTAAATAAAAGTCGGATATTTTAATCCCAAAACCAAAAGAAAAACCTACAGTTGATGTTTTCGATTCTATAAGCATTTCTTTTCGTCGTCGGTAATTATATCCGGCTCGAATATATAAATTTTCGACAGGTGTAAACTCTATTCCCAAAATTACATGTCGCATAAGCATATCTGAATATTTATCGATATTCGATTGCTTTGTTTGCTCTTCCATAAAAGGATCTAGTTCCGATTCTTTGTCGTTTGGATTTTCGTATGTAAGATCCGGAGTTTCAAGATGATCGAGAACAACAGAAAAGCGAAAAGGTGCATGTAGCAATTTTTTCGATATTCCCATCTGAACATTAAATGGCAACGCTTCTCTTGTTGATGCATATGTTTTAAACTGCATCCCAAAATTTTTAATTACTAATGCAGCCGTAAAATTTTTCATTTTATTAATATATAATAAACCACCATCGGCAGCAAATCCAAATGATGTATACCTTTCTAAATTCGACAAAATTGGCTTCGCATTCACTCCAAAAAATAAAACACTATCGATAATCGACCGGGAATATACTATATTAAAAGCATATTCAGCTGCATGAAAATTTCCGGTAACTTGACCTTTTTCGTTTGCAGCAATAAATTTACCATAATTAATATACTGCAAACCTCCGGCAAACATTCCCTTACTGTTAATTTTACGAGCATACGATATATAACCATAATTAATATCGGTAAAATAATTAACATAATTAATTGCCATACTGTTATTCATCGACTCATTCAATAAGGCAGGATTATTATATATCAAACTTATATCGTTATCGTTAATGGCATTTACAGAACTTCCTAAAGCTGCAACTCTAGCACTAGTAGTTAGTTCTAAAAAATTATATGTTGATGTACCACCAATTTGAGCAAAGATATTTAAGCCCATAAACTGCAGCAATGTTATTAATATATATCTGGCGAATATTTTCATTTCTTATTTTTATAATTTACTAAAATACAACCATATTTTATAATCTATCGATTTTTACTATAATTTCTAAAACAAATTTTAAATCATAAATACTTAACGAATAGATATAAATATTAGTATTAAAACATAATTATTAGCTTCTATATTTTATCTTTGCAATTTGAAATACATCTTTACAAAAAAAATCATTTAAGAAGATAAAAAAGTCAATGACTGAAATAAATACTGAAACACGCATGAGTATAATTAAAATATGTGTGAAATAATTTCTAAGCATAGACAAGATATTCAAACAGATGAAAGATAAAGAATACATAATAATTATAAATCCTATTTCGGGAAGAAAAAACAACAGTAATATTTCTAAAATAATACATACTTATTTTAGTTCTATAAATATTCCACATAAAATAATATATACTAAATTCAAAGACGAAGCCCCAAGTATAGTAAAAGAATATCTCGACAAAGGACATACTACATTTATTGCTGTTGGAGGAGACGGAACGGTAAACGAAATTGCCAAAACTCTTGTAAACACAAAAGCAAGATTAGGAATTATTCCGAAAGGTTCGGGAAATGGGCTAGCTCGACATTTAGGAATTCCATTAAGACTTAATGCTGCTTTAGATAATATTAAAAAATCACATACCGAATCTATCGATTATGGAACTTTGAACGAAAATTGTTTTTTCTGTACTTCGGGTATTGGTTTCGATGCTCATATAGGAAATGTATTCTCAAAAGCATCGAAACGAGGTCCCTTTACTTATTTTAAAGCTACAATAAAAGAATGTTTCAAATATAAAGCACAAGATTACAAATTATCTTTCGACGGAAAAACTATCTCGAAAAAAGCATTTCTTATAACTTTTGCCAATGCATCGCAATATGGGAATAATGCTGTAATTGCACCTAAAGCAAAAATTAACGATGGAGTATTAGATGTTGTAATTATTAAACCATTTGATTTATTATATGCCCCAATTATTGGTTTACAATTATTTAGTCACACTATTGACAAAAGTAAATTTATTGAAACTTTTACTTGCAAAGAAATAAGTATTGAACGAGAAAAACCTGATGTTATTCACTTCGATGGCGAACCTCTACAAGAAGACAAGATACTTAACATAAAAATTACCCATAATGCCCTTAATGTTATTACTCCTATTAAAAAAACACGCTATACATCAACAAATTTAAACAATAACCAAAAATTATACTGCCTTAAGACTTAGATTTTAACATCTAATTCTATTTTTATTTTGCTTATATAAAATTAACTCAAAAGAAGCTGTACAAAAAAGTGAAGTTTTAATTTTTGTACAGCTTCTTTTTTATATCTTCTTTTTTATTTTTATCTTTTGTCCGGGCTTAATTTTTTTTGCATTAGGGAGTTTATTCAATCGCAAAATATCATAATCGCTAACACCCGGATATTTTTTTGCTATTTCCCAAACAGTATCTCCGCTTTTTACTTTGTAATAAACATAATCGGAATTACTACTATTAGTTTCAACAGATACTGTAGAACTAAGAACAGACTTGCCTATACTTCTTTGTTTCTTTTCAAACGACATTGAATTTATCTTCCTGTAATAACTTGCCTTGCTTTTAGGAACATAAACAACTAATTTTTGTCCACTACGTATTCTACTTCCGCGAATACGATTCCAATATTTTAAATCGGATAAACCAACATTAAACCATTCTGAGATAAATCCTAAATTATCGCCAGGTTTAATAGTATAATAAACTTTTGCTTTCCCAGAAGGGGGTTGATATACATAATGCGATTTCTTAGGACTCTTAATAGTATTATCTTTATTAAAATATATAGACTTTTTATAGGCAAAAATAGAATCTTGCAATTCGATAAAATTACCTGAATACGCCAGAGGCAAGATTAATACTTGTCTCGAAGCTTTAGCAGGAATTATATTTAATTTATATTGAGGATTTAAATCGCTCAATTGTTTTAACGGAATATTTAAAACTTCCGACACTTGTTTTAAATGTAAATTATCATTAATTATAATTGTATCGGTAGCCAAAGTTATCTTAGGTCTTTGATAATGTAAATTATGCTCTTTATAATAACTCATAGCATAAGAAGCTGCAATATATGCAGGCACATATCCCCTAGTTTCTCTAGGTAAGTAATAATAAATATCCCAAAAATTACGATTCCCTCCGGCTCTTCTTATAGCTTTACTAACATTTCGTGGCCCACAATTATATGCAGCAATAGCTAAAGTCCAGTCATCAAATATATCGTACAAATCGCTTAAAAATCGTGCTGCAGCATCGGTCGATTTTATAGGATCTCGACGTTCATCAACATACGAGTTAATTGTAAGATTATACATACGTGCTGTACCATACATAAATTGCCATAAACCTGTAGCTCCTACACGAGAGACAGCTCTTGGGTTAAGTGCCGATTCTATCACAGCCATATATTTTAATTCGGTAGGCAAACCATATTTCTCGAAAGTCTTTTCAAATATCGGAAAGTAATAATCAGACATACCAAGCATATATTGCACATTAGCACGTCGTTTTTTTACATATACATAAATATAGTTTTTTACTATTTTATTATAGGTAAGATCTATTACCGATGGAATTTTACTTAATCGTTCAATATATACAGAATCCGGAACATCACAAATTTCCGGATCAACAACTATCGAATCGGGATATTGTGATTTTATGGCATTTTTTATATACCATAAATCAATAAGACTATCTAAATTATCAACATAATTATTTTCTAAAACAGCACAATCTAAGCTATCTTTCTCGTTAAATGAACCATATGCAGTATCTATCGATAATAGATATAATAATACAATTACAAATAAGGTATATTTTATTTTCATTTTATAATCAATTTTAATGTAACAAATAACAAATTAAACACTGCTTTTTAAACAGCATTATTAACAACGATTATTAAAATTTGATTTGTTAGTGCAAATATGAAGCGAATATAAGAATTAGAATTTAAAACTACACCTAATTCCTATTGCATTTTGATTAGAATAATTATTTATCATAGATGGTTCGAGGCGAAAAGACAAATCATCGGAAACATTATAGTCAAATAAATGAGCATCAACTGTAGCATCGATAACATTAAGAATATAAATAGCAGATAGCCCTATTATATTATAATCGCGATTACGTCTATAGTTATCCTTAATACTCTTTACTATTTTGGATGAATAATACACTTCGTAATGATCTATAATTCCGTTCTCCATATCGTAATAAGCATTTTTATACTTATTATATTCGGCATTATTATGATTAAAATAATAAATAAATGTGCCGGCAGCTCCATAAATTATAGGTATTTTCCAATACTTTTTATTGTAAGCTTGCCCTAAGCCCGGAATAACAGCAGAATACATAGTAGCTTTATGTGGAGAATGCTTTTTTAACAGTTTATTTACATTCTCTACATCAAAAGCTTTTTCTTTTTTTGTTTCTTGAGCATTTAAAACTATTACAGAAACAAAAAAGATAACTATAACAAAAAAAAATCTTTTTAGAAAAAAATTATACAGCAAGATTATTACTTTTAAGAATATTATTTTTTGCTCATATCGATAACACTCATTATTCTTTCTAAATCTTCATCAGATTTAAATGGAATAACTATTTTCCCTGCTCCTTTACTATTTCTTTTCAAATCGATTTTTGAATCGAAAAAATTACCAAGATGATTTTTTAATTGAATATATTCTTCTTCAAGTTTTATTTTTCCATCTTTCTTAGGATTCTCTGAACTTGGGTTATTTATATTTCTAACTAACTCTTCAGATTTTCTTACAGAAAGACCTCCGTCAATAATCTTATAATATGTTTTTAATTGAGTTTTTGCATTCTCAATATTTACAAGAGCTCTGGCATGCCCCATAGAGATCTGTTTATCGCGTATTCCAAGCTGAATTTCAGCAGGTAATTTTAATAAACGCAAATAATTCGATACAGTAGATCTTTTCTTTCCAACTCTATCGCTCATGCTTTCTTGAGTAAGTCTACACTCTTCTATTAATCGTTGATAACTAATAGCTATCTCAATTGCATCAAGGTCTTCGCGTTGAATATTTTCAACCAAAGCCAACTCTAACAATTCCTGATCTTCGGCAAAACGAACAAATGCCGGCATTCTTTTTAGCCCGGCAATCTGAGAAGCTCGAAACCGGCGTTCCCCGGCAATCAGCTGAAATTTATGATTATTAATTTTCCGTACAGTAATTGGTTGTATTATTCCCAATTCCTTTATTGAAGTAGCAAGTTCGTTTAATGCTTCTTCATCGAAATTTTTTCTTGGTTGAAATGGGTTTACTTCAATTTTGTTAATATCAATCTCGTTAACAGAATCGGCAGTAACTGTCTTCTCTAGCCCTGCATCATCAATTAATGCTCCCAATCCTTTCCCTAATGCGTTTCTTTTAGCCATTCTCCTACAAAATAATAAAGTAAATAATATGTGTTAAGTTATTCTACAACTTTTTCTTCGTTGCTAATATTGGTGTTATTGTTTTTTTGTAATATTTCTCGTGCTAGGTTAAGATAATTTACTGCTCCTTTAGAATTTGCATCATAAAGTATTGCAGGTTTTCCATAACTTGGTGATTCGCTAAGCTTAATATTTCTTTGAATAATTGTATCAAATACCATTGATGCGAAATGTTTTTTAACCTCATCAACAACCTGATTTGCTAGTCTTAAACGAGCATCATACATTGTAAGTAAGAAACCTTCGATTTCTAAATTTTTATTTAATCGCGATTGAATAATTTTAATGGTATTTAGTAATTTCCCTAATCCTTCTAAAGCATAATATTCGCATTGAACAGGTATTAATACAGAGTCGGCTGCAGTAAGAGCGTTTACGGTTATTAATCCAAGCGAAGGAGAACAATCGATTAATATATAATCGTAATCGTCTCTAATTTTCTCAATAACTTTTATTAGCATAAATTCTCGGTCGGGCTGATTTAACATTTCTATTTCAGCTCCTACTAAATCAATATGCGATGGTATTAAATCTAAATTTTCTATTTCGCTGTTTAAGATTATACTTTTAGGATCAACATCATCAATTAAACATTCGTATATACTGGTTTTTATTGCTCGAGTATCGAAACCTGTTCCCGATGTGGCATTTGCCTGAGGGTCGGCATCTATAATAAGAACTTTCTTCTCTAATACTGCTAAACTTGCCGCTAAGTTAATAGCCGAAGTAGTTTTCCCAACTCCTCCTTTTTGATTCGCTAATGCAATTACTTTTGCCATATATATCGATTTTTAATTTCTAATATTGAGTGTTCTAATTTAAGTTAAAAATTTTAAAATAAGAAATCCAAAAATACAATTTTAATGTATTATTATAATTGAAGTAATTAAGAATTGTAAACAATTATCTTTGTTTTATTAACAACTTATTAACAATGCAGGCTGCATTATTTGATTAATAAGAACTTAGTACTAATTTTTTACTCCATATTCTGTTCCTGAAATTTTTTCAAACATTCTTCCAATAAATATTTTTTCTCTACAGGAGCAACTCCAATTTTTTCGCATACTAATCCACCGGCAATATTCGATATTGTAGCTATATCTGCGGCTTTTAACTTAGCGGCTAAACATAAACTTGCAATACTTATCATTGTGTCGCCGGCTCCCGACACATCAGCAATATCGCGAATTTCGGCCGGAACTATTTTGTAAGAATTGTTAGAACTTACAAATACTCCTAATTCCGACAATGTAACTAATATTATTTCTGTTGACAATTTTTTTTGCAATTTTTTACCAATTTCAAAAATACCATTAAAATCATCTTTCGCTATCTCCGATTTCATTCCTTCAACTAGCTCTTTAAAATTTGGTTTAAAGAGTGTTACATTTTTATAATTATTAAAATTACGTTTTTTAGGATCTACTAAAGTTACAATATTTTTTCTATTTGCTATTTTTACAATTTCATCAATTACTTTTGTTGTTATGCATCCTTTGTCGTAATCTTCAAATATTATGGCATCAATATTTCTCGATAAAATAATTTTTTTAATTCTATCAATCAATATTTTTTCTACTTCGCTATTCAATTCAGTATCAATTTCTTCATCAACTCTTATTAGATGTTGATTATCGGAAATAATGCGCGTTTTAACAGTTGTTTTTCTCGATTTATCTTCAACAATTCCTTCTTGCGATAATTTTCGTTTTTTTAACAAACTATTAAAAGTATGAGCTTTAGCATCGTTACCTATAACCGAACACAAAATAGCATTTGCTCCAAGTGCTTGTACATTAAGAGCAACATTAGCTGCTCCTCCAAGTCGATTTTCTTGATGTGTACTAGAAATAATTGGCACCGGAGCTTCCGGAGAAATACGACTAACTTTTCCCCACATATACGAATCAATCATAACATCGCCAATAATAATAATGTTAAAATTGTTAAACGAATCAAATATTTCTTTTATATTAATCTTACTCACAATTATATTTTTTACAAAGATAAAAAAATGATATTAATCTATTATTAGCAATAATTATAATTATTTTCTTTCAAGCATTACCTCGTATAAAACATCCCACATTTTTCCGGTAAGGAATAGTTTGTCGGAATTTTTATCGTATGCAATGCCATTTAATACCATATCGGCTTCATTTTTATATTTCTTCGGCACAAGATTACTACAATCGACTTTAGCTATAACTTTTCCGTTTTTAGGGTTAATAATAACAATATAATCGGTTTGCCATACATTAGCATAAATATTTCCGTTAATGTATTCAAGTTCGTTTAACATCGTAATTTCCCTTGAATTATCGCATACTTTTAGTTCCCCAATCTTATAAAAATAATTTGGATCGAGAAAATACAAAGTACTACTCCCATCGCTCATAATTAATTTTTCTCCATCGAAAGTAATCCCCCATCCCTCGGTAGGATATTGTATTTTGTTTATTAATTCAAAATTTTCTTTGTTGTAAACAAATCCCATTCTCGATCTCCATGTTAGTTGTATTATTTTATCATTATAAGCTGTTATTCCTTCTCCAAAAAATTGTCGAGGAATTTTCAAACTTTCTATTAGTTTACCTGTTTCTAACTCCACTTTTCTGAGCGATGATGCTCCATATTGTCCTGTTCCTTCGAACAATATTCCATTATCGACAAATAATCCTTGAGTATATGCTTTTGAATCGTGAGGAAATTTATTAATTATTTTTGCTCTATAATTTACAGGATGAATATCCGACAATAATTTAATCGACAATTCAGAATTATCAACAATATTATTTTCCTTATAAACTGCTAGCTTTATATTGCTATTCCCAACTGTAAAATCGGCAGTATTTAAAACAAATGAGTTATCGAGAAAATTAAATTTTAATTTTCTCTTATTATTTACAAAAACGATAAGAGAATCGGGTTTTATTGTATCTATCAAATAGTTTACATTAATAACTATATTATCGCCTGTAAAATATTGCCCTTTCTTATTAAGCGATATTTTTATAATATCTATTTTTATCGGTTCATCAATTATTTCCGATTTAGTTTCTTTTTGTTTAAAACTACTTTTGTCATTTTTATTTTCGGAACAAGAACTTACAATAATCAAAATCCCTATAATAAAATTTAGCAATATGATTTTCACAATTATTTGTTTTAATTTAACTTTTGTTTTACACTTTATATTTATTGAATAACTCTTTTAATCTATTCCAAAACGATTTCTTGCTAGATATTCGTTTTAATTCGTCTTTAATATCAATATTATAAACTTCGGGGTTTAATTCTTGCCATATTTTACTCCATCCAAGAAAGCCTCCAATATTTTTATCATCAATATAAATATCGGCATTTATTTTTCTACTTACAGTATTATCGTAAATTTCTTCGGGGTAATTTTTATTTACTGCATAAAATTTTATTCCATTTTTTTTACAAAATTCTACTGCATCACTAAGTTCTTTGCCAGTTCTGTATGTCCATAGAATTAACAAAGCCCCTTCGTCTTGCATTGCTTTAAGGGTTTCAAATGCAAACAATTTTGTTTTTCCAATCTTGGGATACTCATGTTCTACAATAGTTCCGTCAAAATCTACAGCAATCTTAATATTCAACATGATTTTTCAATAAGAATTCGAGCAATTACAAAAATAACATAATAATTCATAGGTTTAAATATTTTAATTAAATGAATAACTAAGCGAAAAGATATTTGAATATATTGCAATGGAATTATCACCAATATCGGTTAAAGCATAATCTATTCTAAAATCTTTATATTTAATTCCTAAACCAAAATTTGGTTGCATGGTAAGTTCTTTCGACATATTATAATTCTGCACTTTTTGGAAGTTACATATTCCTAATCGTAAAAATACAAAATCTGCGTAATCAAATTCAACACCTATCCTTGGCGTTATACTAAGAAAATCGGTTTGAATTAAAACATTTCTTTTCCCATCGAGAGTAATATCTACATCCAATTCTATTTGCGACGAAAATTTCTTATATATTTGAAAATTTCTTGAAACTCCGAAAATCACACGAGGGAGCGTTAATTCGAGAGCATCGTCAGGGGCAAAATTAAATACACTATCTTCAACTTCTATTAATAATTCGTTTTCGTTAAAATTCCACACATTGAAAGTAGATGTAATATCTTTCCCCATGGCAGCAAACATCCAATTATTATAGGAATATTGTATTCCTACATCAAGTCCAAACCCCCATGCATTTGCAAATTTTCCAATATTACGATATATTATCTTAACGCTACCTCCATATTTCAATCCTTTAATTTTGCTTTTTGATGAGTATGAAAACAGAAAAGCATAATCGGCTGCTGAGAAATACGAAATTCTATCGTAATCGACATTTCCATCTTTATCGATAAGATCTGTAGTATTTGGAATATCATCTACTCCAAAACGAATAAGAGACACTCCTATTCTACTATTTGTATCAAGAGCCATTGTCGCCCCAAGGTAATCGTATTTAGCAATTCCTGAAAAATATTCGGCATGCATTAATCCTGCGTCAAATTTTTTATCTATTCCCGACAAACCGGCAGGATTCCAATAACCGGCTGTTACATCGTTTACATTAGCAATTATTGAATTCCCCATCCCTAAAGAACGTGCTCCAACACCAATTGTAAGAAACTCGTTACTATATTTAGTTGTTTGAGAAAATATATTTATCGAAATAAAAATAAACAATAAAAATACATTTAATTTTTTAATCATTATTCGCATAATTAGAATTGATAAAGATACTTGAATCTAAAATAAAACCCATTAAGTATTCTATTTTTTACAAAAAAAACAATCTATAAAAGATATTCCTAATAATGTATTTTAAGACAATCAATAGTTATTTTCAAAATATTTAACAAACTGTTTTTTTTAACTTATTTTTGTGAAAAATATTGTTTAAAAATAACATATTATGAAAAAATCGCTGTTACGTTATATTCCAAATTCGCTAACTTCATTAAATCTTTTAACAGGATGTATTTCTATTGTTCTTGCTTTCGAAGGACATTTAATAATAGCCTCATATTTAGTATTATTATCATCAATATTCGATTTTTTAGACGGAATGACAGCCAGATTGTTAAATATGTATTCTGAATTAGGGAAACAACTCGATTCTATGGCCGACATGATAAGTTTTGGTTTAGTTCCAGCTATTCTTGTTTTTAATTTTCAGAAAAATAATTATTTAATGAATAACGGTTCTTTTAATTTGTTAGAATTATCATTTTCTGAATTATTACTCATGTTTTCTCCTTTTATCATTGCAATATTTTCGGGAATACGACTTGCAGAATTTAATATAGACAAAAGACAAAGCAATTCGTTCATTGGGCTTCCGACTCCTGCTAATGCTATATTTTTTGCATCATTAATAATTATATCAAATATTTATCCCGAAAGTTTTATTAATACGATTACAAATAATAAATTAATATTACTTGGAGTAATAATATTTTTCTCATTTATGTTAGTTGCTGAATTTCCTATGTTCTCGTTAAAATTTAAAAATCTTAAATTTTCAGAAAATAAAATTCGCTACTTCTTTATTGGAATATCTGTAATATTATTAATATCATTGCATACAGTTGCAATACCGATAATTATATTATTTTATATAATTTTATCGGCAATAAATAATTGGTTTATAAAACAAAAGTAATATTAACAAACAATAATTTTTTACAGCATGAAATTCATAGCCGAAATAAATGTAATGCCATTAAAAGCTTTACTCGACCCACAAGGAAAAGCTGTTACAAACAGCATGAAAAATATTGGTTTTTCTAACATCTCGAATGTTAGAATTGGGAAACATATAATTTTAGAGTTAGAAGCTGACACTAAAGAACAAGCAATGGGAAAAATAAATGATGCTTGTAATAAAATATTGTCTAATCCGATAATGGAAGGATATGATTATACTTTAAAAGAAATAAAAAACTAAAATATTCATCACTTTTTATTCATTACTTCAGTTTGTCTTTGTATTGATTCTTTATGAATAAGCTGAAGTAATTTTTTTACAAAATCTTCTGATAATCCAAGATTTTTCCCTGAGTTTATTCGTGTCTCAATAATTTTTTCCCAACGTAGTAATTGTAAAATTGTAATTTCGTTTTTACTTTTATACTCGCCTATTTTTACAACAATGTTCATTCTTTGCGATAACAATTCTAACATTTGATGGTCGATAGAATCTATTTGCTCTCTTAATGACTCTAGTTTACTAACAAAATTACTATTATGGGATATTGTTTTTCTAAAAACTAAATTATCTATTAATAAGTTAAATTCCTTAGGTGTTAATTGTTGAGCAGCATCGCTAAGAGCTTCTTTTGGATTACAATGCGATTCAATCATCAAACCATTAAAATTTAAGTCTAAAGCTTTTTGAGACACTTCTTGTATAAGTTCTTTTTTACCTGTTATATGACTAGGATCACATAATATCGGAAAATCGTGAAATTTGCTTTTAAACTCTATAGGTATTTCCCACTTGGGAATATTTCGCATCTGTGTTTTCTCGAAAGGATAAAAGCCTCTATGTACAGCAGCTAATTTTCTTATTCCTGCATTATAGAGTCTTTCAATTGCTCCAATCCAAAGATTAATATCTGGATTTATCGGATTTTTAACCAAAATCGGGACATCAATTCCAACAAGACTTTTAGCTAATTCTTGCATAGAAAATGGATTTGATGTTGTTCTAGCACCAATCCAAAATACATCGATATCGTATTTCAATGCTATTTCAACATGTTTGGGAGTAGCGACTTCAACTGCAACAAGTAAATTTGTTTCTTTCTTAACCTTTTTCAACCATATAAGGCCATCTTCACCAACACCTTCGAATGTTCCGGGGCGTGTTCTAGGTTTCCATACTCCGGCTCTAAAAATATTTACTTTTTTTGTTTTCTCAAGTTCAATAGCTGTTTTTAGAATCTGTTTTTCAGATTCGGCACTACATGGACCGGCAATTATTATTGGACCTTCTGTTAGATTATCGAACCACTTATTAATTGGTATAATATCTTTAAATATTTTCATTCTATAAAAATATATTTTTTACCGGTAAAGATAACTAAAGCTCAATTTTTAGGAAAGAAATATTTCAATAAGAAATGCTTACTGCTATTATCTACACAAAAATACTGTACCTCTTCTTGGTTTAATTGAATTATCGAGAGCTTTAATAATATAAAAATATGTCCCCTGACTTAGCTCGTTACCTGAACTATTTCTACCATCCCAAGTTACAATAGGGGCTTTTTGAGAAAACACTAATATTCCGGAACGACTAAAAACAGAAATACTATATTCAATTATTCCTGATGCTTTGATGATAAACAAATCGTTCTTACCATCACCATTCGGAGTAAAAACATTTGGGATTTCTAATACATCTTGAAATAATCCTTTTCTTTCTTTTGAGAAAATATTTCCCGAAGAAATTTCTTCTACCTTAAATTTTACAGAATATTCGCCTAAATTATCAAAGTTATATCTAATAGTCGGCAGAGTATCATTTATTTCAACTTCGCTTATTTTACCTTCATCAAAAATCCACGAAAAAAAATAATCACTCGTATCTGCTACTTCAAATAAAATTGTATCGGAATTCGAAAAGTAATTTCCTTCACAAAAAATAGTTTGAGAAGGAATTTTTTTTGCATTTATCCCAAACCCAACACTATCAATCTGAGCGTGAGCGAATTGAGAAAAATAAAAAATTGAAATAATAATAAATAATATAAATTTCTTCATTTATTAATTAATTTAAACGTAAATATATAAAATCGATTTTTATATATTTAAATTTTTTCAGTTAATTTTTTAACTATTTTAAAATTATAAAAGAATTCTTTAGCAATAATTCTTAAAATTGTATACGCAGGGATTGCTAAAACCATACCTGGTATTCCTGCTAAACTTCCCGCCATCATAATAACCAAGAATATTTCTAAGGGATGTGCCTTAACACTATTTGAGAAAATAAGCGGCTGAAACAACACATTATCAACAATTTGCACCGACACAAAGACAATTAACATATACATTATTAAAGGTAACAATTCTGTATAAAAAGCCATATCAATATTTACAGCAACACCTAGTATTACTCCCATAAACACACCTATTATGGGGCCTATATAGGGAATTACATTCATTATACCAACAAATAAACCAATAACTAAAGCATCGGAAAAATCTAATCCTACAATTGTAAGTCCAATTGAAATAAGCACTACAATAGCCAAAATCTGAATTATAATTCCTATAAAATATCTTGTTAATAACTTTTTTATAGATGATAATATATGTTTAGTTTTCTCTAAAAATTTATCCGGTATCAAAACTAATATTCCATTATAAAATAATGTTTCGTCTTTTAAAAAGAAAAAAGTTATAAACGAAATAGCAAAAAAAGTTATAAAAATATTACCTAATACACCTGCGAAAGTTCCGAAAAAATTGGACAACTTTGACACATTAACTAAAGAAATGAATTTTTTTGAAATATATTTTTCAAATGACTCATAATTCTTTATATCTAAATTTATTTTTTTTGCAAAAACTTCTGCGCTTTGAATTGGTTTTTCGAGATGTGTAACAACAGTTTGAACATCAATTTTTGATAATTCATTTGTCTTATTTACTATTAGCGGAATAAATATTCTAAAAAAAATAAGAATAACACTCCACAATAACACCACTGTAATAAAGGCGCTTATAGCTTTTGGAAATTTAATTTTCTTAATATGAATCTTATTTAATAGTTCAACAAGTGGTCGACCAATTATTGATAATACTCCGGAGATTAAAATATAAATAACTACTGATTTGAAATACCACAAGAAATAAACAACAAATAATACTCCAATGGCTATAAAAATATATTTTAAATTTTTATTCATATATTTATAATTTATTAACTAATTATATGAATTAGTTAATATTTATTGCTATTTAAAACTTTGAAATATACCTATTCTAATCGAATATTTTTAAAAGTACTTATAGACATATATTTTTAAAAAACATAGATATTTGCTAAGCTCTAACACTTAACATTTTCTGCAATTAATAAAATTTAAATATACAAATTTATTTTCTTTTATTACGAATTATCTATATGAAGAATAATTATGTAGCTAATTACAACGAATCAATTAAATAAGTTGTGAATTGTATATAATTGAAAGATTAATCGAAATTAATTTTTGATTCTTTGTCTTAAAACCATGAATAACAGACTAGATTTTTCTAATTAAAAGTAGCTATTACAGTTTGTGCCCCTTTAACTTCTTGATTAAGATTTACATTAATTTTAACATTTACAGGGACAAATACATCAAGTCTGGAGCCAAATTTAATAAAACCCATTTCCGATCCTTGTATAATTTTTTTATTCTCTCTCGAGTAATAAACAATTCTACGTGCAACAGCTCCGGCAATTTGTCTTACAAGTATCGATTGTTTTTCGGGATTTTCAATTACAACTGTAGTTCTCTCATTCTCGGTTGATGATTTGGGAAGTTTTGCAATTAAAAATTTACCTGAATGATATTTAAAATATTTAATTATTCCGCCAATAGGAAACCAATTTATATGAATATTCCAAATTGACATAAATATAGAAA
Organism: uncultured Bacteroidales bacterium; assembly: GCA_964504155.1. Classification (GTDB taxonomy): domain Bacteria; phylum Bacteroidota; class Bacteroidia; order Bacteroidales; family UBA12077; genus CAZDCZ01. The sequence goes on from CAZDCZ010000003.1 coordinate 49,576, forward strand.
TTTGAATACGTTTATCTTTATAATATTCATTTTCGTATGTTTCTTCAATAACTACAATACGACCATCTGCAGGAGCATAAATATTATTCTTATCGATTACAACATTCCTGACCGGTCTTCTGAAAAAGCGAACAATAAATAAAAAAAATATTATCGATACAATAATTACACTTGTTGCGGCAATATCGTTTACTTCAATTAAGAATACTAATAAGCTGTTTACTGCAAGTAACAATAAAAATAATGTATATATTATTCCTCTTCCTTCTTTATGAATAGTCATGTTTTAAATTTATAATTATGATATTAACTGCAAATAAATAAAATATATTGGTAATGACAATAAAACAGCATCAAAACGATCTAAAATTCCACCATGACCAGGCAGAATATTTCCAGCATCTTTGACGTTTTCACTACGTTTCAGCATAGATTCTGTTAAATCGCCAAATGTTCCAATTATCGATGCTATTATTGACACAAATATCCATTGTCTAAATTCCAAATCTTTAAAAAATAAAGAAATTATATAAGCTGTAAGAAGCGATAATAATACACCTCCCAAAAAGCCTTCCCACGATTTTTTAGGCGAAATGCGTTCAAACAATCTATGTCGTCCAAAAGAAACTCCAAAAACATACGCAAAAGAATCGTACGACCAAGTAAGAAACAAAAATCCCAATAATAAATGAGAGTTATATATTGTTGACGAATTTAAAAATACAATATAATTAACAAGAGAAAATGGTACAGCTATATACAATACTGCAATAATTGTATACGCAATATTAATAAACGGCTTTTCTTTTTTTCGATAAAGCTCTATTATAAAAACACTTACAACTAAAAATATTACAACTAAAAATATTTTAGAACCTATAAGACTTTGAGCATAGAAATAATTTGAGATAAAAACAGAAACGCCAATAATAATCCCATTTATTCTTTGAACATTAATATTTTTTTGAGAAACTAAATTATAAAACTCGTTCATTCCCAAAACAATAATCCCTAAAAACAAAATAAGAAAAAGCCATTTATTTATTGCAATTGCACCAACAACCACAACAACAAAAACAAGCCCTGTTAAACTTCGTTTAATTAAATTGTTCAAATTTTACTATTTATAAATTTTACTTATCTTCTTTTTCTGATTCTTCGCTAACATTTTTCTTTATATTTTCTCCAAGATTTACGTTCTCTTTTTCAGATTCATTTTTATTCTCCATTAATTCTTCAGAAGTTTTTCCTTTTCTCTTTCCGAAGATTTTTTCAAGATTATCAGAAAATATCACTTCTTTTTCGAGCAATATTTCAGCAAGTTGAGTTAATTTTTCTTTATTCTCTTTTAGTATATTAATTGCTATTTTATAAGCTGCATCAATAATATCATTTACTTCTTTATCGATAAGTTCGGCAGTTTTTTCGCTATATGGTTTGGTAAACATCATATCGCTTTGCCCTGTAGAGTCGTAGAAACTGATATTTCCTAATTTTTTACTCATTCCAAAATAAGTAACCATAGCATATGCCTGTTTAGTTACTTTCTCCAGATCGTTTGCAGCTCCGGTAGATATTTCGTTAAAAATTAATTCTTCGGCAGCCCTACCTCCAAGAGTAGCACTCATTTCGTCGAGCAATTGTTCTCGAGTGGTAATCTGTCGTTCTTCTGGGAGATACCAAGCAGCACCAAGAGCTTTTCCTCGAGGTATTATTGTAACTTTAACTAATGGACTGGCATGTTCGAGTAGCCAACTAACTGTTGCATGTCCCGACTCATGAAAAGCTATAGTTTTTCGTTCTTTTTTAGATATAAGCTTACTTTTTCTTTCAAGTCCACCAATTATACGATCAACAGCATCAAGAAAATCTTGTCTCTCAACAAATTTCTTGTCTTTACGAGCAGCAATCAATGCCGATTCGTTACATACATTAGCAATATCTGCTCCAGAAAACCCCGGAGTTTGTTTTGCAAGAAAATCTATATCGAGATGTTTCTCTAATTTTATTGGTTTTAGGTGAACATCGAATATTTCTTTTCTTTCGTAAAGATCGGGTAATTCGAGATGAATCTGTCTATCGAAACGTCCGGCACGCATTAATGCTTTATCGAGAATATCTGCTCTATTAGTAGCAGCCATAATAATTACACCTACGTTATTAGCAAAACCGTCCATTTCGGTTAACAACTGATTTAGTGTATTTTCGCGTTCGTCGTTTGCTCCCATATTTGCATTTCGTCCTCTAGCTCTTCCTATAGCATCTATCTCGTCGATAAATATAATACATGGGGCTTTTTCTTTTGCCTGTTTAAATAAATCGCGAACTCTCGAAGCGCCAACACCAACAAACATCTCAACAAAATCGGAACCCGACATTGAGAAAAATGGCACATTTGCCTCTCCAGCAACTGCTTTAGCCAATAATGTTTTACCGGTACCCGGAGGGCCAACCAGCAATACTCCTTTGGGAATTTTACCTCCTAAATCGGTATATTTTTTTGGTGTTTTTAAGAAATCAACTATCTCACGTACTTCTACTTTTGCTTCTTTTAATCCGGCAACATCTTTAAAATCGGTTTTTATATCTGCTTCTTTATCGAAAAGTTGAGCTTTCGATTTTCCAACATTAAAAACGTTTCCTGCACCTCCGCCTCCGGCTCCTTTAGCCATACGACGAAAAACAAAAAGCCAAATTAATACAATTAAAAGAATAGGAAATACCCATTCCATTATTTTTGAAAAATAATTAACACGATTCTTATAACTAACTTCAATGTATTCGTCTTTCAAATATTTTTCCTGAGCATCGGAAAGTTTCTTTTCAAAAATTTCAACAGATCCGATAGTAAAAAAATATTGAGGAGCAGAACCAGAAATTCCTAATCCTTTTTTTTGGGCAACATCTTTATATCTAGAATTGCTTAGTCGATCTTTCTTAATATAAATTTCAGCCATTTGCCTATTAATAACTTCTATCTTATCGACATCGCCATTTCTAAGCATACTTCTTTCGAATTCTTGCCAAGTTATTTCTTTTGGCCCTGTATTTCCAAGGCTAAAAAATTGTAATGCAAGAAAAATAATGGCAATAGCACCATAAACCCAATAAATATTAAATTTAGGCTTCTGTTTCTTTCCTTTATTTTTGCTATCCGGCTTACTATTTAAAGTAGGATCCGGTTTTTCATTTTTTAATTTATTATCTGCCATTTCTATATTTGCTAAATTTTTTATTCTTTTATTTATCTTCGACTCTAGTAATTATGGAATCGCCCCACAAATCTTCAAGTTTATAAAAATCTCTATGTTCTTTTTGAAATATATGTACAATAATATTTGAGTAATCGAGCAAAACCCATGTAGAATTATTCATTCCCTCTTTATGCCAAACTTTTTCGTTCAGATTTTCCCTCACTTTATCTTGCACTGAATCTGCAATTGCATCAACTTGAGTATTTGAATCTCCATGACAAATAACAAAATATTCACAAACAGAATTGTCAATATGACGCATGTCTAAATTTACAATATCTTTCCCTTTTTTTTCTAAAATTCCTTCAATAATACTATTTAGCATTTCTTGTAATTCAACTTCTTTTTTGTGCATTTAAACAATTTTTCATTTTATTATTCAACCAATTTACAAAATTAGTCAAATAATTATACTTAATACAATAACTACGACACAATATCAAATTTTATTCCCTTTTCAAGAAAATTTGTATTTTTCAATATTTGGCATAAATTTATGACATAAATAAGCAAAACATGAGAATTTGTCATAACTATGCAAAATAATTTCATTTTATATTTTAATCTACAATAAATAAAACATAGTGAATAAAATAATACATTTAGCTTCAATATCGTCGACTAATATTTATGCCAATAAGATATTAAAAGAATCGACACCTGAAAATGGAACAGTAATTATTGCAGACAATCAAACATCAGGACGAGGACATGATAAGAATAAGTGGGAAAGTCAGGACAAAATGAATTTAACTTTTAGTTTAATATATTATCCTGTTTTCTTGCCAATAATTAAGCAATTTTATTTATCGAAATGTATTTCGATTGGCATATTAAATTATTTAAAAGAATACTCTAACAATATTAGTATTAAATGGCCTAACGACATATATATAGGTAACAAAAAAATTGCAGGAATATTAATAGAGAATTCAATAAGAGGAAATTCCTTATTGAATTCTATTATTGGGATTGGGTTAAATATTAATCAGAAAAAGTTTCTTAGCGATGCTCCTAATCCTATTTCTTTATATCAGCTAAGCAATAAAGAATATAATCTTAAAACAGAATTATCGAAACTTATAAACAGTATAAACACATATTATGCTAAGCTTAAAAATAAAGAATATTCAGAAATGGACAATCTTTACTTTAGTAATCTTTACAGGATTAATAAATATTTCCGATATAAAGATAAAGACGGTATTTTTGAAGGCAAAATAATAGGTATTTCAGAATTTGGCTATTTACAAATAGAAACTAAAGAAAAAATTATTAAAGAATATGACTTTAAAGAAATTCAATTTTTAGATATTTAGCATTATTATATTTGCGAATTAAAATACATTGTTAACTGATCGGCAATAGTATCTATTCCTTTCTGTAACTGTTTTTTTATCATCATTTTCATCATTGGATTTAGCTCGGTTTTCAATGTTAATCGCATTTTGGTATCGTTTTCTGCAACATCAACAAATTGTATCCACAAAATAAAATCGAATGGCACTTTTCCATCGCCACTAATTTTAATAAGCTTTGGAGCTTCTTTCTCGATAATTTTCATACCAACTTTCCCAATATCTTTAACTGTAAAGCTACAAGTATCTTGAGTAGCTTGGATATCGGAAACTTTATCGGGAGGAATTAACTGTTTTAAATTATTAAAATCACCAATAAATTCATAAACTTTTTCGTTTGATTTATTTATTGAGCATATTTTACTTACTACTTTTGTCATTTTACTTTCTTTATTATTTTTTAATATTATTTCATCCAATTCTCTGGATCATCTCTCCATTGTGCGAGTGTTTTGAGATTTTCTTTTTTCACATAGCTTGTTTCTAAAGCCATATTAATTAATACATTGTAATTACTAAGTGCAAATAACTTAACATTTTCATCATCGAAAGCTTTTTCCGATTTATTAAAACCATAAGTAAATATTGCAGACATACCCTTTATCTCGGCACCGGCTTCGCGCAAGGTTTTTACGGCACGCAAGCTACTCATTCCGGTAGAGATAAGATCTTCGATAACAACAACTGTTTGTCCTTTTTTAAATACTCCTTCGATAATATTTCCCATTCCATGTTGCTTAGCAGAGGCTCTAACATATACAAATGGTAATCCAAGTTCTTCGGCAACTAATACTCCTATTGCTATAGCTCCGGTTGCAACACCTGCAATTACATCGGGCATGCCATATTTATCTAAAATAAGCTTAACAAATGCATTTTTTATTAATTCTCTTGCCTCGGGGAAAGACAATATTTTTCTATTATCGCAATATATTGGAGACTTCCATCCGGAAGCCCAAGTGAAATAATTTGTAGGTTCTAATTTAATTGCATTAATTTGCAATAATAATTTTGCTATTTCTTTTTCCATAAAACATAATAATTAATCATAGTAATTTGCTTTGGCAATTATTTTTTAAGCAGTTTTTACAAATGTATAAAGTTTTTTATAATCAACGAACAGTTTTTTTATCAGATAACGATAATTATTTTTTTGATAATAAATTTGGAATTTTTTATAGGTATATCGACAATAATAGTTTTAAGATGATTCTTGAGATATTTGAAAAGACTAAGGCTATCGATCAATTACATGTTTATAATAAAGATACAAAGAAATTATTTGAGTTATTCTCATCATTCTTTACAATAATAGATGCTGCAGGAGGTTTGGTAAAGACTCGTGAAAATAAAATTCTTGTTATAAAAAGACGAGGTATTTGGGATTTACCAAAAGGGAAAATCGAACCGGGAGAAAGCACTACCGAAGGAGCTTTGCGAGAAGTTGAAGAGGAATGTGGAATTTCTAATCTCGAAATAAAAAAATTAATTACTATTACTTATCACACCTACACTTTAAACAATAAACGTATATTAAAACGCACCTTTTGGTACGACATGGCACATAATGGCAATGCTGAACTTACTCCACAAACGGAAGAAGAAATCACGGAAGCAAAATGGATATCAAAATCGGATATTAAAGACGTTTTAAAAAACACCTTTCCATCGATAGTTGAAGTTTTAGACAAAGGATTGCAACAGTAAAAAGTTATTTTTACAAATCGCCTCGAACTTTCATTATTTTAAATAAAGTAAACTCAAGATTTTCTGCAGGACTAGGGGCCGGCGATAACAATAACTTCCCTTCCTTATCGATTAAGAAATATGTTGGGAATGCTCGTATATCGTACTCTTTCAGAATGTGAGGTTTATTACCGTAATAAAGAAATTTCCATGGGTATTTCTTTTTATCAACGAATCTCTTCATTTGTTCGTAACTATTATCGGCACAAATCATAACAATTTCGAAATCATTAGAATGTCTTTCGTATAATTTTCTTAACATCTCAAACTCTTGAATACATGTATAACTAGATGATGTACAAAAGCCTAGATATACATACTTGCCTTTAAAATTACTTAAAGAAACAAGATTACTGTCGGTATCGTATAACAGAAACTCTGATGGAGCAAAACCTTTTAATAAACGAGTAACTTTTGTGTAAATATTGTCAGCTATTTTCTTATGTTCTTCGATTGTGGTTTGGTTTCTTAACGAATCGAGAACTGTTAACATTGCAGATCTGTAGAATTTGTCGTTATAAAACTCATCGTAAAGACATTTCAAAATTACAAACTCTTTTAATGTGTCGTTTTTTAATATGTTATCGTAACTTAAAGTCGATTTTAGGGCAAAAATACTTTTTTGTCGGTTAATATTTTTATATATTTCTTTCCCATGTTCGGTTCGTCCGAAATATAAAAAATAATTGTCGTAAACCTGATTAAACAAATCCATATATGCTGTGTTTCTGTATAAAACATTTTTATTCAGATAATACGAATTTGAAATACTTTTGGTTTTATGCTGATATGATAAATGTTTAAAAGCTGCGTATTTATATTTTTTATAATTAATAAAATATGGGTTTTTATAGTTGCAAAATATAGAATCGATTTTACTAATAGCATCTTCTACATTTATTCCCGATGCCTTTGTATATATTTTGTAAGCATTTTGATTAATCATTCTATCATATTCGTAATTAAAATATGCTAAAATATAATTCAATTCTTTTTCGGATGAATTAGCAATTCCTAAATGATATTTTATTTCTTTAAAATATGGATTAAGCTCTTCGACAATGGTTTTATCTTGTTTTTCGGGAAACAACAATTCGTATTCATGTTGTGGTTCGATAAAAACAAATGCTTCGTATACTCCTAAATGTAAAAATATATATTGTGTTTCTTTTATATTAATATTAACCGAGAAATCGCCGTTCTCGCTTACTTCGCATTCGGCAAGCGGTTTTTCTGTATTCGTAATAAAATCGGTATATGTAATAAATTCAAGCTTAGAATTTGCGTAATCGGGAATATTACCAAACAAATGTGTTTTCTGAGAAAATGATGAAAACACAACACTAAAAACAATAAGAACAGATATAAGAATACTTTTGCTATTTAACATATAATTTTTATTAATATAATTTTGCATGTGGCATATTTTATACCAAAGTAATAATTAATATTTTATTTGGGTTGTTTCAAGTTTAAGTTATATGGAATAAACATACTTACATCGCCTCCATGACGAAGCACATCGCGAACAATTGTGGAATTTATAGGTGTATGTTCGGGCATTGTTAAAAGGAAGACTGTTTCTATTCTATCATACATTGCCTTATTCGATTGAGCTATAGCTCTTTCGTACTCGAAATCGGATGAGGTACGTAAACCTCGCAATATATATTTTGCATTTACTTTTTTACAATAATCAACAGTTAAGCCTTCATAATAATCAACCTCAATATTTTTGCACCCATCAAAAACTTGTTCTATAAAATCTCTCCGTTCTTCGAGAGAAAAAAAACTATCTTTATTTGCATTATATCCAATTGAAATAATGATTTTATCGAACAAAGGCATTGCACGTCTGACTATTGATTCATGACCAAGAGTTATAGGGTCGAAACTGCCGGGAAAGATTGCTGTTTTTTTCATTTAAAATGGTTTTAATCTACAAACTTATTATAATTATTACTACTTGCCAAATAAACAATTTCTTCTATTTTTGTTATTACCTTAATTTCGCAACCATATAAAAATACTAAAAAACTAGAAGTCTAAATGTATTTTTACTTTATTTCTAATTTAAAACTGTAGAATAATACTACTTATAAAGCCACTAATTTTTCTTTTAGATACTTTTTTATCAAATAAAAGAGTGTTATCATAAAAATTGTACTATTCATAATACTGCTTTATCAAGATATTGATTATAAGACAAATAACACAACAGCATGTATCCATGCTTACTACAAGTAATAGGTCTTAATTCTTCTAAATTAATCGATAATATGGTTGTTTTGTGAATAATTTCAATATCCATTCCCTCCTCCGATACACCCATCTACCTGCAACTGTAATAAAGCGAAAAACAAATCGCTTAATCCTAGTTGTAGGTGTAATATTATCAAACACCTTTGAAACCAGTGTTATAAAATAATTGTAAAAATTTTCAATCATTGCTATGATAATCATGAAACTACAATTTTTATTTAAATATGAGAATGGAAGATGCTTCCAACCAAAATCATTATTCATTTCATCAAATATCTTTTCACTTGTGCCACTAACATTGTAATATTCTATAACTGCTTTTTCTGTTGATTTATGATTATTAGTTAAAATTGAACGATATATATAATTATCTTTTGTAAATATATCAAGTTGATTATCTGTACTTTTTTTGCGTATAATAAGCAAACAATAATTTCTATCGTCATAAAATTGAGTAAATGGAATGGATGCTACTTCATAGTTTTTAAAGTTAATTTCAACAGTTTCCCTATTTGAAATATCATTAAATTTTTCAAATAAATTTCCACTCTTATTTGCCCGAACATAAAATAACTTACTATGTTTATCGACTATTTATTTACTTTTCAAAATTCTTCAATATTTTTTTTTGATTAAAAATACAGATTGTTAATAAATAACATATAGAATAGAAATTTGTTTTGTATTATAAAGTGCTTATAAAAACAATTAAAAAATTAAATTTTATCAAGAGTAATAATTGATATTGGATATTTATTTTTTTCGTCTGCATCAAAATCTTCTTTTTTTATTTCGTGCCATTCATCAGGATTTATTTTTGGAAAAAAAGTGTCGCCATCGAAAGAATGATGTACTTTAGTTAAATATATTCTATCGGCATAATTTAAGGCTTGTTTGTATATTTCTCCTCCTCCGATAATAAATATTTCAGTATCGTTTTTTGCATAATTAATAGCATCTTCAAGAGAATTTACAACTATACAGCCATCTTGTAAATAATTTTTGTTTCGAGTAATAATAATATTTGTACGTTTAGGAAGAGGCTTTCCGAAAGATTCGAATGTTTTTCTTCCCGAAATAATGTGGTGTCCGGTAGTGGTTTCTTTAAAATGTTTCATGTCGCGGGGAATGTGCCATAATAAATCATTATTTTTCCCTATTACATTATTTTGTGCTACAGCAACTATTATTGAAATCATAAGCTATTTTTTAAAAAAGATATTGAATTTTAAATTGAAATTGCTCCTTTAATGTGTGGTAGAGGATTATAATTTTCTAATTTAAAATCGTCAAATACAAAATCGAAAATATTTTTCTTTGCCGGATTTATAATCATATTGGGTAATTGTTTTGGTTTGCGCGATAGTTGAGTTTTTACCTGTTCTAAATGGTTAAGATAAATATGAGCATCTCCTAATGTATGAACAAATTCATATGCTTCAAGGTTTGTTGCTTGAGCAATCATCATTGTTAATAATGCGTATGAGGCAATATTAAAAGGAACACCTAAAAATATATCGGCACTTCTTTGATATAATTGACAGGAAAGTTTCTCGTTTGCAACATAAAACTGAAATAAGATATGACAAGGAGGAAGCGCCATATTATCTAAATCGCCTACATTCCAAGCACTAACAATATGACGGCGCGAATCGGGATTATTTTTAATACTCTCTATTAGGTTTGAAATTTGGTCGATATGCCCACTGTTGTACGATGGCCACGAACGCCATTGGTATCCATATATGTGTCCTAAATCGCCTTTTTCATCGGCCCATTCGTTCCATATTTTCACCCCATTATTATTAAGATATTTAGTATTTGTGTCGCCGTTTAGAAACCATAATAATTCGTGAATAATCGATTTGAGATGTAATTTTTTTGTTGTTAATAAAGGAAAACCATCTTGTAAATTAAATCGCATTTGATAGCCAAATGCACTAATCGTTCCGGTGCCTGTTCTGTCTCCCTTTTCTGTTCCGTTTTTCTGTACATGATTTAATAAATCGAGATATTGTTTCATGGTAAAGTATTTATTAAGCTAATAATTGCATTAATTTATTTTGCTAAGTTATATTAAAATGTATAAATATTAAGAACTAAAATATTCGTTTTTTTTTGAAATGTAATAAAAATTAATTCATAACTTTAAAATTATTTTTTTGTTGAAATTCAAAAACGCTTATATGAAATTTAATAACAAAATTGCAATAGTTATTTTTATTGTTTTGTTTGCCTGTAATAAAAAAGAAAATACTGAGTATGTTACTTCAATTAAAAAATGGCAAACAGAACGGATAGAAAATTTAAAAAGCAAAACCGGATGGTTAAATTTAGCAGGTTTGTATTGGTTAGATGAAGGAGAAAATAGTTTTGGCAGCGATTCTTCTAATAAGATAATTTTTCCTAGAGAAACTCCGGAAAATATTGGGGTTATTACTTTGCATGATAGTATATTAAAAATAAAAATAAATAAAAGTGTTGATGTATATTGTAATAACAAAAAGATTTCGGAAAAAAGAATTAAAAGTGATGCATCGGGAAAAGCAAGTTTGTTTGAGCTGAATTCGTATGCATGGCTAATAATAAAACGAAATGGGAGATATGCTATACGTTTACGAGATTATAATAATGAATTAATTGGTAAAATAAATACAATTCCAACATATCCAATAAATAAAAAATGGAGAATTAAGGCGAATTATATTGCATTTGACAAGCCTGAAAATATGTTTGTGCCTAGTATTATTGGTTATACTAGTGTAGTTAAATGCTATGGAGTAATAGAATTTAATATTAATAATCAAACTTACAGTTTAAAACCAATTATGAATAATGACGGTAGTTTTTTTGTGATTTTTGCCGATAGAACTTCGGCTAATGAGACATATGGTGCTGGCAGATTTCTTGATGTTGATAAACCTAATGAAGATAATATTACATATATTGATTTTAATAAAGCTTATAATCCTCCATGTGTATTTAATAAATTTGCAACTTGTCCGTTGCCTCCAATAGAGAATATTATTCCGGTATGTATTCCGGCTGGTGAGAAAATTGGAGATAATTTTGGGAAACACTAATTGTAAATAATTAAAGTTTACCTAGTTTAAAATAATTTATCGATCCTATTATTGCAGGAACAGCAATATTTATTATCCAAACCATTATCGATGCCATAATTATTCCTAAAGTGTTTGATGTAAAAATGCCGATAAAAAGAATTGCAATAGAACCTCTTATTCCTAATTCTGACAATGTTGTTGTGGGAATAATTGTCATTGTTAAATATGTTATTGATATTGTTATAAATGCATTTATGAATGAAATGTGAACATCGAAAAATATTAATAATAAGTAGAATTGATAAATAAAAATGAAATATCGAAGAATACTAAGAGAAATAATAAGTAGTAATTCTTTTTTTGTTTTTGATTTTAAATAGAATAAAGTATTTTCATATCGATTTAAGAATTTAATTTTTGATATTAATATTTCAGAAATCTTAAAAGTTAAATATTCGTAAAATCCAATAAATAGAAGAAAGCAAGAAAGTACTATTAAATATATAATATTTATATTCTTATTAACTGCAAGTTCAGAATATTTGAAAAAGAAATAAGTTAACGAGATTATTCCAAAAATTAGACTTGTAATAAATTGGCTATAACTTCCTAATGCAGTAGCAATGATGCTTTTCTTTCTATTTTGTTTTTCTAAAACTACAATTCTGCCACCAAGCTCTCCAACTCTATTTGGGGTAAATATTCCGATTGTAACTCCGGCAAATACGCCTTTAAGAGATTTTACAAATGAGATATTTTGTATTTTTTGCAATAGATATTTCCATTTAATTGCTTCGATTGACCAGTTAATTATCATTAAAAATATTACAAGAAATAGTAAGAGTGTTTTTGCCGATGACTTATGAAAAATATTTTCGATTATTGAATTTAAATAGTCAAAATTTGAAAGTTTGTGATATATATATCCATACGTAATGGTAATAATTATAAAACTAAGAATATATTTGTGTGATTTTTTTGATATCATTATATTTATATAATTAAGTGATTCGTAGTGATTTTATAAAAATAAATATATTTATATTATAATTTTGTTTCTTTATATGAATTTTAAGAAAAATTAAATGGTAAAACCTAAGAAATATCTTGGACAACACTTTTTAACCGATACTAATATTGCACAGAAAATAGTATTGGGATTAGGAGAAGATGTGAGGTCGAAAGTACTTGAAATTGGACCTGGGACAGGGGTGTTAACACAATATTTGTACGATAAGTATAAATCTGATTTTTTTGCCATAGAAATTGACAATGAAGCATTTGAGTATTTGCAGACTCAATATCCGTCTATTGGTAAGAATTTGATAAATGCCGATTTCTTAAAAATAAATATTAAAGATTATTTTAATACAGAAATGTCGATTATCGGAAATTTTCCTTATAATATATCGTCTCAAATATTTTTTAAAGTGCTAGAGAATAAAGATATCGTTCAGAATGTTGTGTGCATGATACAAAAAGAAGTTGCCGACAGAATTAGAGCAAATCATGGAAATAAAACATATGGAATTTTAAGTGTATTTTTGCAAGCATATTACGATATCGATTTTTTATTTAATGTTAAACCCGGAGTATTTAATCCGCCCCCGAAGGTTGATTCGTCGGTAATACGTTTGAAACGAAACAATAAGAAAAAGCTTGGATGTAACGAAAAATTATTTTTTAATATTGTAAAAACAGGATTTAATCAAAGAAGAAAGACATTACGAAATTCATTAAAAAGTATTGTTGCAGATGTTAGTCAAGAAGAAGAGATTTTTAAAAAACGCCCCGAACAATTAAGTGTTGATGAATTTGTTAGATTAACGAATATTATTGAATCGAAATTAGAAGATACTAAATGCTAAGTAAATAGTTTTTAATATGCAGTTTGAATTAACTAAAGAATATGTCGATAGACTTCGCGAATTTATTGAATTAAATGACGAAGTTGCAGCTTTTGAAATGATAAAAGATTTGCATCCGGCTGATATTGCCGAGATTTACGATGAATTAAATATCGATGAAGCAAAGTATATACATGTTAAACTCGATAGCGAAAAAGCTGCAGATGTATTAATTGAATTAGAAGAAGACGATAGGCATAGATTTTTAGAAGCCTTACCTAGTAAATTAATTGCAAAGCAAATTATCGACAACCTTGATTCCGATGATGCTGCTGATGTTATTGGGGAATTATCAGACGATAAAAAAGATGAGGTTATCTCTTTTATAGATGACCTAAAGCAGGCCGGAGATATTGTTGATCTTTTAAATTACGATGAAGATACGGCCGGTGGTTTAATGGCTAAAGAGCTTATTACGGTTAACGAAAATTGGAATATTAATACCTGCTTAAAAGAAATGCGTAAGCAGGCTTCAGAGATTGATGAAATTTATTATGTATATGTAATTAATAATGATGGAATATTAGTTGGAACACTTTCGTTAAAGAAGTTATTATTGTCAACATCTTTAGCTAAGGTTAAAAATATTAGTAATAAAGATGTTATTGCTGTAAAAACAGACGAACCATCCGAAGAAGTAGCAAATATAATGGACAAATATGATTTGGTTGCTTTGCCTGTTGTCGATTCTATTGGAAGATTGTTAGGTAGAATTACTATCGACGATGTTGTAGATGTAATTCGCGAAGAAGCTGAAAAAGATTACCAGATGATATCGGGTATATCCGAAGATGTTGAACCTACAGATAATGCTTGGAGATTAACACGCGCGAGAATACCATGGCTGTTTATTGGTTTATTTGGAGGTATTATTGGTGCTTTAGTCTTAGGAAATTACAAAAATGACCTTGGAGTAAATCCTCAAATGGCATTTTTCATTCCTTTAATTGCAGCAATGGGAGGAAATGTTGGAGTGCAATCATCGTCAATTGTTGTTCAGGCATTGGCAAATAAAACAATTGGTTTTGGAGGACTAGGAAAAAGACTTTTAAAAGAATTGCATGTTGCATTTATTAATGGAATAGTATTATCATCTGTAATTTTTTTATATAATTATTTCTTTAGCGATTCATTTGCTTTAACAATTACAGTTAGTTCTGCATTATTCTCAGTAATAATATTTGCATCTTTATTCGGAACTTTTGTCCCAATGGCTCTTAAAAAAATTAAGGTAGATCCTGCATTAGCTACCGGACCGTTTATTACAACTGTAAACGATATCTTTGGTTTAGTTATTTACCTTATGATTGGACGAGTTTTCTTTGCAATATTTTAAAATATCTTCCAGTAATAAATAAGAAGAAATAAAATTGGCACAAAAATGCCTATTGCAGTAAGCCATGCTCCACGACCGGTAATTCCTTTTTTCCCTTTAATAATAAATAAGCCCGAAATGGCTAAAATTATTAATGCTATTGCAAAAGTGTCGGATATTAGTGTCCACCATTTTTTTGGATTGTAGTGTAAATAATTTAACTGATGAAATATAGGACGTTTTTTCGATGTTTCGAGAAGAGCAGATTTTGTTTCTGTGTTAATAATAATATTGCCATTTTTTACAAAAATTTTTAATGTCTTTTTCGATGGATAATAAAAATTTTTAAATTTTTCTTGAGGAGCAATTTCATTTGTGATATTAATAGCAGTTTGTTTATCAATATTTGTTAAATCGTATTTATTGTTAATTGTAAATTCTTTAGTATGTAATATGTAGTTTGGATTCCAGTCGTCTAAATGATTTAATGCAATACCCGATAGAGCATAAATTACTGTAAATCCAAAAAATATATACCCTAAATCTCTATGCACTATTCTATTTAATTTTCGTAGTTTCATAATATACAAAGGAAAAAACTGTTTCAAATATTTGTAGATATTTGAAACAGTTTATATTTTTTAAATAAACAATCGTTTAGCTTTAAGCTATAAGGAATCTTTTTTAGTTCCTTCAGTTTCTTGTTCTAAGACTTTATAATTATTACATAATACAAAATATTCAGATAAATAACCTTTTTCGCTATTTTTAATTTCTTCGCGCAATTTATTTATATGATCCATTTCTGTAGTATGGTGGTCGGCATCACTTTCTTGTATGTTTTTCTCCTCATCACGAGAATGCTCTTCACCTTCGGCATGTTCTTTTTCTCCCATTTTGGCAACTATTTTATCCAAATATTCGTTGTCAATTTTTAATTCTTTAACAATTCCTGTTACTATAATAGTACTTCCTTCAATGTTTTTATTGAATTCTGTTATTTCTTTACCTGCGTTAACATGAATATCATTTTCGGAATTTTCCGAAATGAGTTTTAATTTTTTGCCCCCATGTTCACATACATGAGAAACAAGCCCTGTTATTTCAACCTTTTTTTCGACAAGATTTTCAATATCTGCTAATAGTTCGTTAACAGTTAATTGTACTGTTTCATTATCTGTATTATCTTTTTTTGTGCCTGTTCCACATGCAAAAAGCAAAGTAGAAATAGCTAAAATTATCAATACATTTTTAATCATCGTAAAAGTTTTAAGTTAAATAATTATGTAAAAATAGTAAATTATATTTTAATAAATTATAAAAACAATATAATAATTATCCAATTTCAAATAGACATCCGACAACTAGCGTTTCCTAAGAAATTCTATATAAAAGTTTTGTCGTTTCCCCATGTTTAGTAAGTTTATAGATCCCACCTGCTGGCGCGTACATATCGTCCGTGCCTTTATCATTTTCAATTTTGAACCAATGGTTTATGTCCCTAAAACAAATACATCAAGATATCTATCTAATTCGGCATAATTTCTTGCCGAACTAAATAAATAATCTTCAGGTTTCTCTACAATTAAATCTTGCACAGGATTATTATTAATATATTCAAGCTTTTCATACAAAAAATGAAATGCTAAATATTTCTTTAGCCCGATTTCCATCTTGCCACATCTTATATTTTTACTTTCTTTTCAAATAAGAACAAGCCTTTGAAAAATAATCTAACATACATTATCTTCTGTTTTCAGGTTCTTCTAATATTTGATTTATGATATTCTTTGATGTGAATGTTTAAAAATCCCTTAGAATACCTGACAATGTCTTTTTCCATAGGTTCTGCAAATCATGTGCAAATGACTTGGCTTTAAACAATAGACAAAAATTACCAATCATTTATGACTAATACAATATTGCAATGCATCTATTTAGTTTTTTATGATTCTGACGTGTAAATACATCTATCCAACGAACATTAATCATGGTAACAAAATAGTTTTTTTTCATTAATTTTGTATTTATCTGACATTTATCAAATATATTTTTTTCACTAAAGTCCTAATCTTATTACTTTTAAATATTTACTGTTAATGAACAAACACCGACAAGATGTCGGTGCTTGTGGATGTTGTTTTTTTATCTGTTTTTACGCTTTTTTGTGTAAACCTGTTTCAGAACGAAACAACTTAAATAACAAAATCCATTACCAACTGTTTATAATTCTAAGTCGTTTATTTTATCATCTTTAGGAACTCCTTTTTCGTCCCAACCTCTTAGTTTATAATATTTAGGCAATAGTTCTGGCAATTTGTGAACATGCCCCTTGTTTGGTCCACTGGTAACAGGGTCGTTTAGCAATCGCTTCGGAAGTGTGTCATCAACGGCTGTAAATCCTGCTTTCAGATTAAACATACGTTCAAGATTCCAAATTCTTTCACCTACTTTCATTAATTCTTCTTCGGTATAATTAAAACCTGTATCAGCATTTATTAAATCTTTGTAATCGCCGGCACCTAAGGCGAAAGATGTAAATAAACATAAACCTGCAGAATCAATTACGCCTGTTAAGTCTTGAAAAATTTTCACCCATTCAGGTTTTCCGTTAAGTTCTTGCGGGTCTAATTTTTCAGGCATTCCAACTATTTCCGGAGAAATTAAGTAAGATCTGACATGGCATCCACCTCTGTTATTTGTAGCAAAACCAAGTCCTTGACCTTGAACACCTCTTGGGTCGTAAGCAGGGATTTCTTGTTTTTTAACAGTCATCGAAAATTCTGCATGACCGTAACTTTCAGCAAATCTATAAGAACCTAATGCCAGTTTATCGCCTATACCCTCGCGAAGTGCCAGTTTTTTTGTGTAATAAACAATAGCTTCTGAACTTCCAAATTTTAGTTCCGGACCTTTTCCAAATTCTTCTTTTTTGATATATCCTTTTTGGTAAAGTTCCATTGCAGCAGCTAGTGTTGCACCTACCGAAATAGTATCTAAACCATATTGATTACATAAAAAATTAGCTTGAGTAATTGCATTCAAATCCTTAACTCCACAATTAGCACCAAAAGCCCAACCTGTTTCATATTCAGGACCTTCACCTTTTAGTCCGCTTGGTAGTTCAACTACTCTTCCACAAGCAATAGGACAAGCAAAACAAGCTACATTTTTAATCAGGTATTGTTTTGCTACTAATGCTTCACCTGAAACCTCATCAATACTTTCAAAAACATCTTCTTGAAAGTTAAAGGTAGGATATAAACCACTATCATTAATAATTTTATCTAAAACTTTCGTCCCCAAAGTGGGTAAACCTTGTCCGGTAACGCCGTTTTCTTTTAACATTTTTATGCGTTGCTTCACAGCAGCAGTAAATGTTTCTTTATCTTCAATTAATACTTTTTTCTTGCCTGAAACAACAACAGCTTTCAAATTTTTACTTCCCATCACAGCTCCAACTCCGGTTCTTCCTGCAGCACGATATTTATCGTTCATTATAGCTGCCATTAATGATAATCTTTCTCCGGCTTGACCAATACAAGCAATTTTACTTCTATTAGGAGCTTCTTTTAAAAGTATGTCGGTTGTTTCGTAAACGTCTTTTCCCCACACATGCGATGCGTCTCTCAATTCTGTTTTTTCATCGTCAAGATAAAGATAGCAGGGGGCATCGGCTTTGCCTTCAAAAATAATTAAGTCGTAACCTGTGTTTTTGAATTTTGCTCCAAAGAAACCTCCTGAGTTGCTTGATGCAATTGTCCCTGTTAAAGGTCCTTTTGTAACAACCATATAACGACCGCCGGTTGGTGCATTTGTTCCGGTTAGCGGACCGGTTGAGAAGATGAGTTTGTTTTCCGGCGATAATGCATCAATTGTTGGATCAATTTCGTCGCATAAAATTTTTGAAGCTAATCCTCGTCCACCTATGTATTTTTTTGCCAAATCCATTGGCAAATCTTCTGTAGTGATTTGTTTAGAAGATAAGTTTACTCTTAATATTTTTTTTTGATAGGACATAATATTGTTTATTTAAATTATTAAGCATATAAGTTAAACCAAAAAAATACCAATGTCAATATAAATATTAATGCATATTGATTCTTTGTAATTATTTATATTTGTAACTATATAGATGTGTATAAAATACCTTGAAAATTAATGGATTGTAAGTTTATTAAGAATAATTATAAATAATGTTTTATTCTAAAATTTAATTGAATAGAAAACAATTTTATTCGTTTTAAGTTACAGACTTAAATACTTTTAGGGCTTATATGTTAGTTTTTTTTGTGTTTGCGGTTGTGTTGGTTAAATTTTATTTCAAAAATTCAGCATTGTGTATAAGTTGTTGTTTGCAGATTTATCTGTAAATATTATTAATTTTTTTATCCCTGAAACAGTTGGGGGGGGGTGGTGGTCGTATCCTATTTCTGTTGCTGCATGTACGCATAAATTATTGTTAAACCTACAAACTTAAATCATCTTTTTTTTCATATCTTTATTTATTTTATCGGAAAGTTTAGCTTTTGCAATAATGTTTTTTATTCATTAATAATAGGTTTATTATTAACCTGAGTTCGATATAAGAAAAACCCTATTTACTTGTAAAAAATAAGGATTATTATTACATTAAAGTATTGAAACATTTAATGTAAATAGTAATCCTGTGAATAATAATGTAAATTTAGTTGATTTTTTTTATTTAACATATGAATTCTGCAAAGAATTTGAATTAATCATGAGGGGGACACCATATTGAAAAAGAAAGTGGTTTAAAGCGAAGAAATAAATCTTCGAAGTTAAATAATACTTAAGTA
>CAZDCZ010000004.1:0-8940 GCA_964504155.1 uncultured Bacteroidales bacterium
CATTTATTATCTGAATTTTCAATAAATTTAAACTCTGAGATAACACTGCATTTTCAAGTTTCAAATTGCAAACTCTCAATTGATGAAAACACCCTGTTTATAGTGTATTCTGAGGGTATTCCATTTTGTAATTCGAGAAACTTCCTAAGAAATTCTTCTTTTGAATTAGCAAACTTAAGCATTTGCTTCCACGTTTTTGCTCTACAAATGACTGAAATTATGCCAATAAGAATGATGTAAACTAAGTTGTGTAATTGGTTTATATGGCTTCTAGGGTCTTCTATATTGCCAAAAATACTCATTAATTTATTGTCTGCGTCCATGTCGTTTAATTATTTGATTATCAATGTAGTATGAAAATAATTATTAACATAAACAACTATAAATCAAGTGTTTTTTACAAAAAAAAATATGAGTTTGCCATGTTTCTAGTTTATTGAGAATTTAAAAATAGTATTGTTTTATTTATTATATCCTTAAATTATTGAAAGAAGAATAATCAAAAGAATATATTAAATAGTTTTTTTTGTTTAGAGACTTCTTTAATTTTGCTCTTTTAGTTTCATTCTGAAAAAAAATTGATAATTTTGAGATAAAGAAATAATATATTTAACTAAATATTTTGTTCATTAAACCGATCGATAAATAATAATGATAAATTGTTTACGCGTATTTCCGGAATTGCTATTTATTTATTATTACGATCATAAATCTAAAACATATGAAAAAAATTGTATTGCTTTTTATTTTAGGAATCGCTTTCGAGTTTGGTTTTTCACAAAATTATGTGCCAAGTATTGATGAGTTGAATAGTTTTTTTAGTACAAAAACATATGTTGTTTTGGAAACAAATCCTATAGCTAGTTATAATTTTAAAATACAAGAAGTTGTAAAGAATCACTGGACAATTACCGACTATGAGTTTATTTCGTATAAGAAATTCGAAGAAATGAGAAAAGATCCAAAATGTTCATTTCTTATTATGACTCAAGTTGTTTTCGAGAAAGATAAAACAAAAGTAAGATATAATTTTTTGCATTTATTACTAGGTAAAAATGTGAAGAAATTTGAAGATATGCCAGATATTGCTGCAATACCACTGTCTTATACCGAGGTTGATGAAGAATATTGGGTGTATAAATTAGGCTCTATTGTTCGGTTTTTGCAAAAACATGTTAGTTTAATGAAAAATAAGCCTGAATTAATAAAAGAAAATATTTTTAAACATTATAATAAAAATATAAAAAATGTAAAAAACAAAACACTTTACCTTGTTAAGGATGAGCTTGAAGAATGCATAAATACCGAGGCTAAAATAAAGAAAATATATCCATATAATGTAAAAATTGTCGACCGAGAAACAATAGATGAAGCAATAAATAATGGCGAAGATATAGTGTTTTTACATAAAGTTGGACCTCAGGGCTCTCGATTAAGAGCTAGATGTTATAAAATACTTATTGGAGCAAATGATTCAGAGTTTTATTATTTTAATTTCCACAACATAATAAAAGGAAAACGCCCTGATGCTTTTTTGAAAAAGGATTTGAAAAAAATCGCAAAATAAAAATATGCTGTCATAAAAAGAAACACTTTTTAGAAATTTTCTAAAAAGTGTTTCTTTAGGATTATTACGAAATTGAGATTTAATATTATTGCCTTTAAACATGTTTTGTTTATTTCAATGTTTCTGAAATAAGTAATTGCAATGTGTTTTTTTGAGTAAGTTTGTATTTGTTTTTCAAATAGTAAAAAGAATAGGATATTATACCGAACCAATAATTTGCAGCTTATATAATGTTTAGGTTAGAGAAATATTATTATAAAAACGAATATAATTTATTATATCTTTGCGAGCAAATAAAATATTAAGTTATGTTAGTTCAGAAACCTTCTATCCCTAAAGGAACTCGAGATTTTTCTCCAAATGAGATGGTGAAAAGAAAATATATTTTTAATTCTATTGAACAAATATTTCAACGTTTTGGGTTTATGCCTATTGAAACTCCTGCAATGGAGAAATTATCATCACTTACCGGGAAATATGGTGAAGAAGGAGATAAATTGCTTTTTAAAGTATTAAACTCAGGTAATTACTTAAGTAAGGTAAGCGATGAAATATACGAAAATAAAAATTCGTCGGAACTTACCGGTAAAATTTGCGAGAAAGGTCTCAGATACGATCTTACAGTTCCTTTTGCCCGTTATGTTGTTCAGAATATGAACGATATATCATTCCCATTTAAACGATACCAAATTCAGCCTGTTTGGAGGGCAGATAGACCACAAAAAGGCAGATATAGAGAATTCTATCAGTGTGATGTTGATGTTATTGGTAACACATCTTTGCTTAACGAAGCAGAACTTGTTCAGATTATAGATTTAGTATTTAACGATTTGTCGTTAAATGTGATTACAAAAATTAATAATAGAAAAGTACTTAGCGGTATTGCAGAAGTAATTGGAGAACAAGATAAATTTATTGATATTACTGTAGCAATCGACAAATTAGATAAAATAGGAATAGAGAAAGTTAAAGAAGAGTTGTTGTTAAAGGGAATAAAAGAAGAAGCGGTAAATAGATTAGTGCCAATATTAAATTTTAATGGATCAAACGAAGAAAAAATAACTTTTTTGAAAGATTTGTTAAAAACATCGGATATTGGAATGCAGGGAATAGGTGAAATATATGAGCTGTTTTCGTATTTTAATGAATTGTCTATAAAAATGGATTTGGAATTTGATATTACTTTAGCGCGAGGGTTAAATTATTATACAGGTGCTATATTCGAAGTAAAATCAAAAGATTTAGAATTTGGAAGCATTTGTGGTGGTGGACGATATGATGATCTTACCAGTGTATTTGGATTAAATGACATGTCGGGTGTTGGAATATCATTTGGTGCAGATAGAATATATGATGTGATTGAAAATTTAGATCTTTTTCCAAAAGAAATTGTTGAATCAACAAAAGTAATGTTTGTTAATTTTGGTTCAAAAGAAGAGCGTTACTGCTTACCTTTGCTAACAAAACTTCGTAGTAATGGTATAAATTCTGAAATTTACCCATCTTCTGCCAAAATGAAAAAGCAGATGACATATGCAAATAAAAAAAACATCCCTTATGTGGTGCTTGTTGGCGAAGATGAAATGAAGAACAATCTTATTACAATTAAAGACATGCACAAAGGAGATCAAATAAAAAAAGAATTTACAGAATTTTTAAATGAGCTTTCTGAAAAAAAATAGTTGTGATAGTTACAATAATAAATATAAATTCATTGCAGAATACTCGTCCATCGAAATTTGGTGGTGGCGATATAAGGCTTCCGTGAAAATAATTATTGAATATATATTATTAAAGCAATTATTAAATTATTAATTTTTTAAATCATTAAAAATCATTAAAAATGAATAAAACATATTATATATCAAGCGAATTATTAACATTTAAGCAAGTAGATAGTATTATTAAAGAAAAATACAAACTTGATTTATCAGATAGTGCAAAAGAGAAAATTAATAAATGCAGAAATTATCTTGATAAGAAAATGGAGGAAACTGACGAGCCTATTTATGGTATAAATACAGGTTTTGGCTCGTTATGCAACAAATCTATTTCAAAAGAAGAATTGGGACAATTACAAAAAAATCTTGTTATGTCGCATGCTTGTGGTACAGGAGAAGAAGTGCCACAAGAGATTGTAAAACTAATGTTATTGTTAAAAATACAATCTGTGTCGTATGGTAATTCAGGAGTACAGCTTATAACTGTTGAACGATTAATAGAGTTATTTAACAATGATATTTTACCTGTTGTTTACCGATATGGTTCATTAGGAGCTTCTGGCGATTTAGCTCCTCTTGCACATATGAGTTTGCCTCTTATTGGTTTGGGACAAGTGAATTATAAAGGAAAAAAAATTGATAGCAAAGAAATTCTCGATACGTTTGGTTGGAAAATAATAGAATTAAAATCGAAAGAAGGATTAGCATTGCTTAATGGAACTCAGTTTATGAGTGCTTTTGGAGTATATTGTACTTTAAAAGTATTTAAATTATCACAATTGGCTGATATTATTAGTGCTGTTTCAATTGATGCCTTCGACGGAAGAATAGAGCCATTTAACGATTTGGTACATCAAATACGTCATCATAACGGACAAATAAAAACTGCTCGTAGAATAAGATTTTTATTAGAAGGTAGTGAGATAATTACAAGAAAGAAAGAGCATGTGCAAGACCCATATTCTTTCCGATGTATTCCTCAAGTTCATGGAGCATCGAAAGATGCTATTAATTATGTTGCAGGTGTAATTAAAAACGAGATTAATGCAGTTACAGATAATCCTACAATATTTCCCGATGAAGATTTAATTATTTCAGGTGGAAATTTCCATGGTCAACCACTTGCTTTGGCTTTAGATAATTTATCTATTGCTATGGCTGAGCTAGGAAGTATTTCTGAGCGACGAACTTATCAACTTATAGGAGGAAAAAGAGGATTGCCTGATTTCCTTGTTGCAAAACCGGGATTAAACTCAGGATTTATGATTCCTCAATATACTGCGGCATCTATTGTTAGTAATAATAAACAGTTAGCAACTCCTGCTTCTGTCGATTCTATAGTGTCGTCTCAAGGTCAGGAAGATCATGTTAGTATGGGGGCAAATGCTGCTGTTCAAGCATATCAAATAGCCGAAAATTTAGAGAAAATTTTAGCTATTGAATTATTTAATGCTGCTCAAGCTCTTGAATTTAGAAAACCTGCTAAATCATCGAAATTTATCGAAAAATTTATTGCTGATTATCGTAAACAGGTAATGTTTATAGAAAACGATAAAACAATGTACGATAATATTGCTGCAAGTGTTCAGTATTTACAAGGTGTTGAATATGAATTGCCAGAAGAATAAAAAATAAATATCTTTTTATTATAAAAGTCATCAGTATTTTTCTGATGACTTTTTTTTTATTCGAGTAATTCTATTCAGGAAGTTTATTTTTGTATGAAATTTAATTTGTAGTTGTTAAAGAAAATAAATTGATAAAATAATAAAAAAGTTCCGGAATTTTCCGGAACTTTTAACCTAAAAAACGATTATGAGAAATGTTATCATTTTATTGATAACATTTATTTATAACGGATGTTTAATTTATTTGTTGCATTATTCTTTGTGTTTTTTATAACTATTTTTAATCTGGTTTAAAAGATATGTCTTGAACTCATAATCAGCTTTATATATTTTCATTACTTTGTTTATTGGTAGAATTTTTTTAAATTTTATATGATAGCTACTTAACAGTTTTGCAATTTCGAGTTCAGAATTTATGTATTTGTCGGAGAATTCTATAATTTCTTTTTCTGAAAGCTCATTATAATGATTAGAAAAATAAGTCATATTCTTTTTTCTATCATTAATTATATTGTTTTTCAAATCCCAATATTCGTTATATACAGGCCAAAATATTTGAGCTTCTTTAGGAGTTAATCCAATCTTTTCTGTAAAAAAAGCAATTTTTTGAGCTTTAAGTTTTTCTTTTTTGTCTGTATTTTGACAAAAAGAAATATTTGTAAAGAACAAAATTACAATTGTTATAACGAGAAGTTTTTTCATAAAAAGAAGTTTTTTAAGAAATGTAAGAATAATAAGTATTAAAAACTAATAATAATATAATTCATTCATTAGAGTTGAATAATCAATATCTTCATCAACTAGATATTTAATATATTCTTCGGTATTTTCATCGGTTTTATTGGTAACTGATTTTTCTTCAAGCAAGATATTAAGGTAATGTTGTTCAGAAAAATCCGATTCATTTACTTCGTCAATATTCGCAAATTCATTTATTTGATGTTTAGCTAAATGAAATTTGTTCCATACTGTATTTATTGTAATATATGTTATAGATGCAAATGCTATCATCATAAAACCTAAAGTTAATTGAGGTTTTGCATATAAAATAATTTTCTGTAAAATAGAGTGTTCCGATGAATCTTTAGATAATTTATTTTGAATATTATTTGGCAAATTATCGAAATAATTATTCGGTACAGTAAAAGGATTCTTTGTATTTTTAAATTTTTTGTTCACTTTTTTATATTTATCAACTAATTATATTATTATGACCTTATTATATGTATATAGTTTAATTTTCTTTTACGAATTTTTCTATTTTTTTTACAGCATGATGATACGATGCTTTTAAGGCTCCAACAGAAGTGCCTAGTATTTCCGACATGTCATCATATTTTATTTCATCGAAATATTTCATGTTAAAAACAATTCTTTGTTTTCTAGGCAATGTAAGAATAGCTTTTTGTAATGTTAATTGTATTTCATCGCCATTAAAATACTTATCTCCAACAAGAGTTTCTTTTAATTGATTTTCGTAATCTACTAAAGATAAAAAATATTTAGTTTTTTTCTTTTTAAGAAAACTAAGCGATTCGTTTGTTGCAATTCTATAAAGCCATGTATATAATTTCGATTCTTCTTTAAAGTTGTCGAGGTTTCCCCATACCTTAATAAAAGTATTTTGAATTACATCATTTGCATCTTCATGCTTAATTACAATTTTTCTGATATGCCAATATAATTTTTCTTGATATTTTCTCATAATAAGGTTGAAAGCATAATTTTTCTTATCCTTATCACGAAAAAACTCAAGTAATTCTTTATCGTTGTATTCCGGCATTCGAAATCTATTTATTATTTTCTTTTTAAAACTGTTTCTGCAGCAACAATAATATTTGGAGTGTCAATATTATATTTTGTTAATAATTGTTCTGGTTTTCCACTTTCTCCGAAAGTGTCGTCAACAGCTACCATTTCTACTGGTGTAGGTAATTTTCTGGCTAATAATTGAGCAATGCTATCACCTAATCCTCCATTTAATAAATGTTCTTCTGCTGTTACAACAGCTTTTGTTTTTCTTACCGAAGAAAGAATAGCTTCTTCGTCTAATGGTTTAATGGTGTGAATGTTTATTATTTCGCAAGAAATACCTTTTTTACTCAAAATTTCGCCGGCTTCAATTGCTTTCCATACCAGATGCCCGGTTGCAATAATTGTAACATCTGTTCCTTCGTTTAATAATATAGCTTTCCCAATTTCGAATTCCTGATTTTCTGGAGTGAAATTTGGTACTTTGGGACGCCCAAAACGTAAGTATACAGGACCAACATATTCAGCTATTGCTTTAGTAGCTGCTTTGGTTTGATTGTAATCGGCAGGATTTATAACTACCATATTTGGCAACATTTTCATTAATCCAATGTCTTCCATTATTTGGTGTGTTGCTCCGTCTTCACCTAAAGTAATTCCTGCATGAGACGCACATATTTTTACATTTTTGTTAGAATATGCTATCGATTGTCTTATTTGATCGTAAACTCTACCTGTAGCAAAATTTGCAAAAGTTCCTGCAAATGGTATTTTCCCACCTATTGTTAAACCGGCAGCAACTCCCATCATATTGGCTTCAGCTATTCCCGATTGATAAAATCTATCTGGAAAGTCAGCAACAAATTCATTCATCTTTAGCGAGCCTGTTAAATCAGCACATAAGGCAACAACATCTTTGTTCTCTTTACCTAATTCATAGAGTCCTGCTCCAAATCCTGAACGAGTATCTTTTTTTTCGCTGTAAGTATAT
Source organism: uncultured Bacteroidales bacterium (assembly GCA_964504155.1). Taxonomy (GTDB): domain Bacteria; phylum Bacteroidota; class Bacteroidia; order Bacteroidales; family UBA12077; genus CAZDCZ01. The sequence continues at coordinate 7,660 of CAZDCZ010000004.1, forward strand.
TTTTTCATGAGTTTATTTTTGAGTTTGTTTCAACTAAGTTTAATTTATATATTAATGCAATATTATAGATTGTGATGTTCCCGATTTTATATTAAATTTTTTTGAAATAGTATAAATTGATTCTTTTACATTTTTTGCTCTATATACAACTTTGTAATTGCCCGGTTGCAACACTAAAGATTTTCTTGTAGTATTAGTTTCGAAATTATATATATGTATTAAAGTGTCTTTTTTCTCGGTATATAAACTGGTATATCCACTCGACGACATTAAAAAATTAGCTATCCCGGGACGAGGAATTTTTATTGTTGTTGTTTTACTCTGTTGTATTTCAGCATCTTCAATCAGTATCTTTGGAAGAGTTAATACTTCAAGATCATATTTGCCGATAATAAATTTTTGAGTTTTGTTTAATAATTGAACGGTAAGAGTTTGTGGTTTATCTTTTTCTCGTATTATTGTTTGTAAATCCTTATATTGAAAGGAGCCGGGACAAGAAATTGTCAGGTACCCTTGAGGAGCCTTTATTCCTATCATAGTATGTTTTCCCGATGTGAGTTTTATGCTATCTATTCGTCTTGGAGGTAAAGTATGAGCCACAATATCGTATGTTATTAATGGGTCGAGAATAAGAGTGTCGGGATTGCCCATGTAATTTATTGTATGCACGAAATTGTATTTTATTTTTCCCGAGAAATTGTCATAAAATGTTAAATTAACATTAGTTTCTGTTGGTTTATTGTTAATGTCGAGTAAGTTTACTTGAGCTGTCGTTGAATTAAGTGCACGAGAAATAACAACACCTAAAACTTCTTTAAATTTTTCTTCATTAGGAGTGTTGTAAAAATTGCCAATGCAATCAAAGGTTTCTTTAAAATAAGGATCATACCCAATGCCAATTACAAATGGTTTAAGAAAAATACCTTTGCGTTGAAGCCTTTCTGATACTGCGCAAGGATCACCATCGCATGCTTCAATACCATCGGTTATTAAAATTATTACATTGCGACAATTAGGACAATCAGGAAAATCATACTCAGCTCTTTCCAGCGAGTATGCAATTGGAGTCGTTCCCTTTGGTATTAAATAGCGTAATTTTTGTCTAATACGCGATGCATTATTATCACTGAAAGGTACTTCTAATTTTGTATCGCTGCAATCTTGAGGTGGAACAGGACTTTGATGACCATATACTCGTAAAGCCATTTGAATATTATCTATTTGTTCGAGACTATCGACAATACTTATTAAATATTTACGTGCAATATTAATTTTCTTTCC
>CAZDCZ010000004.1:9040-21642 GCA_964504155.1 uncultured Bacteroidales bacterium
TAATTTGTTGCCAACGGAATATTGTAAATATTACATGCTTCTAATAATAATTGTATGTCGCTATGATGTGTTTGTTTTACTTTAGGGTCTCTTAAGAAAATAACGATATCTACTTTTTCCCCCTTTATCATTTCGGTTATTTCATTATAACCCCCTGATTTTCCAGGACTAAGATGTCTTACGCTGATATTTTCTTTTTCTACAAATTCTGCTGTTCTTCCTGTTGCAAGAAGATTTACACCATAAATCCATTCTTCTCGTTCTTTGAGAAATTGAACCATTTCTTGCTTTTTTGCATCATGAGCAATAATTACAATGTTTTTCATATCTATATTATTTTAGTAATTATCATAAATTTAAGATAATATACAATATTGTTATTAAAAATCGCCTATAGTTTCTTCTAACTGACTTAGTGCATCTTTTAATTGGGCGTCGTTTGGGGCTACACCATGCCATTTATGTGTTCCCATCATAAAATCGACACCGGCACCCATTTCTGTTTTCATTAAAATAACAATAGGCTTTTCTTGTCCTGTTAATTTTTTAGCTTCGTTTAGTGTATTAACTAATTCTGTCATATTATTACCGTTTGTTTCAAGTACTAACCAGCCAAAACTTTCCCATTTTGCTTTTAGGTTACCAAGAGAAATAACTTCGTCAACAGGTCCGTCTATTTGTTTTCCATTAGAATCAACAGTTGCAATTAAGTTGTCGATTTTATGTGAGGCAGCAAACATTGCAGCTTCCCATATCTGACCTTCTTGCAGTTCTCCATCTCCATGAAGAGTGTAAATTGTTTTCTTATCGTTATTTAGTTTTTTCGCAAGAGCCGCACCGATTCCAACCGATAATCCTTGGCCTAAAGAACCAGAAGCTATTCTTATTCCTGGAAGTCCTTCTTCCGGAGTAGGATGTCCTTGTAGTCGAGAATTTAAAACTCTGAAAGTTGAAAGTTCTTTTGTTTCGAAATAACCACTTCTTGCTAAAGCGCTATACCAAAGAGCAGAAAGATGTCCGTTCGATAAAAAGAATAAGTCTTCATTCTTTCCATCCATTTGAAAATTCTTTGAATTATGATCGAGAATCTCAAAATATAAGGCAGTAACAAAGTCGGCGCATCCTAAAGAGCCTCCCGGATGACCGGAATTTTGCGCATGTACCATTCTTAAAATATCTCTTCTTATTTGCGATGCTGTCGATTCTAGTTCTTTTATATCTGCCATTTTTTAATATTTTATATTCAAGAAAAATAATATTTTTATTCCAAGTTGCAAAATTACAGATTTTTATTATTAATGATAAATTTCTTTAGGTGTTTTATTGAATATTTTATTTATAAAATACATTATAAACATTGTAATTATAGTCTGTCTGTAAAATTCGATTTGAGACGAAAATTTATTAAATTACTAATATTATCGTAAATACGAATTTGCAACTTAAAAAAATCTCGTTACGATAAAACTGTTAAATGCTGATATTGTGGATAGTCACGAATTAGTTAAACTTATTTTTATAAAAATACTAGTGTAAAAAAATGAAAAAATGTATTTTTGCAATCTTTTAAAAAGTGTAATTAATAGATTTAAATAATGGGACTTCAGTGTGGAATTGTTGGCTTGCCAAATGTGGGGAAATCAACCTTGTTTAATTGCTTATCGAGTGCAAAAGCACAATCGGCAAATTTTCCTTTTTGTACAATAGAGCCAAATATAGGGGTAATAACAGTCCCCGACGATCGATTAATAAAATTAGAAAGTCTGGTAAACCCTGAAAAAGTTGTGCCTACAACTATCGAGATTGTTGATATTGCCGGTCTGGTAAAAGGAGCTAATAAGGGAGAAGGTTTGGGAAATAAATTTCTTGCTAATATTCGTGAGACTGATGCTATAATTCATGTTTTACGTTGTTTCGATGACGATAATGTTACTCATGTTGATACTACAATCGATCCTGTTCGAGATAAGGAGATTATTGACACTGAATTGCAATTGAAAGACCTAGAAACTATAGAAAATAGAATTCAAAAAGCAGAAAAACAGGGTAAAACAGGCGATAAAAAGGCGAAAAAAATAATAGAATTACTAAATGATTATAAATCGGTATTAGAAAGTGGGAAATCGGCAAGAACTATTGAACTAGAAAAAGACAATAAGGAATTGTTATCCGATTTACATCTTTTAACTAATAAACCGGTTTTGTATGTTTGTAATGTCGATGAACAGTCGGCTGCCGAAGGTAATCATTATGTCGATAAAGTAAAAAGTTCGATAAAAGACGAAAATTCGGAAATTATTGTTGTTGCAGCTGCAATAGAAGCTGATATTGCCGAACTCGACGAGTATGAAGAAAGACAAATGTTTCTCGAAGAGATAGGGTTAAAAGAATCGGGTGTTACTAAGTTAATAAAGGCTGCCTATACTCTATTAAACCTCGAAACTTATTTTACCGCAGGTCCCAAAGAAGTAAAAGCATGGACATATAAAATTGGAACTAAAGCTCCACAAGCAGCCGGTATTATTCATACCGATTTTGAAAAGGGTTTTATTAGAGCCGAAGTAATAAAATATAACGATTATATCGAATATAAATCAGAAAGTGCTTGTCGTGATGCCGGGAAAATTACTGTCGAGGGGAAAGGATATGAGGTAAAAGATGGAGATATTATGCATTTTAGATTTAATGTGTAAATATGTAATGATATTTAGATAATAGAAAAGAAATTTTTTAGTCTCTTTTTTATTATTTTGTGCTTTATGTATTAAATTTAGAATAAGTTAGTAGAATTTTTCATCTGTATTAATAAATACTAAATATGAAGAATAAAAAAATTATAATTTCATTAATATTTGTTAGTTTATTTTTTTCGAAAACAATACTTTGTGCCGAACACGAAAAACCTAAATTGGTAATAGGAATTGTAGTAGAACAGCTTCGTTATGAAATGATAAATAGGTATTATGATGTTCTTTGCGAAGATGGTATTAAAAGGTTAATAAACGAAGGAGCATTTTATAATCAGGCTTATTATAATTATGTATTAACAACTAGTGGGGCAGGGAGTGCAACTATTGTTTCGGGAGTTACTCCTAATGTGCATGGTATAATTTCCGATAATTGGTATAATGATTTAGAAGAAAAAGAAATTTCGTGTATAGAAGGGAGTAGAATTAAGTATATTAATGGAAAAGTTTCTTTTGGTAATTTTTCTCCAAAAAATTTATTAACATCAACTATTGGCGATGAAATAAAACTTGCTTATAACGATAGTTCTAAAGTTATTAGTATTGGAATGAATCCTATTAATTCGGTAATATCGGGTGGGAGAGCTGCCGATTATGCTTTTTGGTTCGAAGATGATAATGGAGAATGGGTTACAGGGAATTATTATACCGATTCTTTACCAAAATGGGTTGAGAAGTTTAATAATAAGAGATTTCAAGATATATATATTAATAGAAGCTGGACAAGTTTTTTCCCTCTCGATAATTATGATGTTAGTTTAAACGATAATTCAGAATTCGAATTTGGATTTTCTCATTATAGAAAAACTTTCCCATATGAATTGAGCTTTTTAAAATCAAGATCATCCGATTATAAATATATTAAATATACGCCTTTTGGGAATACTTATACTAAAGATTTTGCAACAACAACTATTATAGAAGAAGAATTGGGGAAAGATGAATATACCGATTTTTTAAGTGTTAATTTCTCGGCTAACTCATATTTGGGAAAATATTTTGGACCTCGTTCTGTAGAAACCGAAGATATGTTTGTGCGATTAGATAGAGATATTGCTCATTTTCTGAAATTTATCGACGATAATATTGGAAAAGAAAATGTTGTTATATATTTTACCTCAGATCATGGTGTTGCTGAAGTTCCTGATTATCTGAAATGGAAGAAAATTAATAGTGGAATTTTTAATGGCGAAAAGGCCATGTCTTTACTCGATAGTTATTTGCAGATTTTATATGGGGAAGGGAAGTGGATAAATGAATATTGTTCGAAGCAAATATATCTAAATCGTAAACAAATAGATAAATCAAATATTAGTCGTAGAGAAGTGCAAGAAAAAGTTGTAGATTTTATGACACAATTTAATGGTGTAGCAAATGCTTTGTCGGCTTCTACATTACAAACAACAAATTTTAATTCAGGAGTATTTAAGTTAATGCAAAATAGCTTTAATCAAAAGCGATCGGGTGATGTTATTATTAATCTCGAATCTGGGTGGATAGAGAGAGCTAATAAACTATCTACATCCGGTTCGGGATATAATTACGATAGACATGTTCCTCTTATTTGGTATGGATGGAAAGTGAAAAATAAATCGATAGATGCTACCGTCGATATGACTGATATTGCCCCAACTATAAGTTGGATTTTAGGAATATCGAACCCAAACGCTGCCAACGGAAAACCTTTATATAATATATGTGAATAAACTAATATTTGCAATATATTAAAACTAAATATCAGAATAATAACTATTTAATGACAAAGAGTGATTTGCTTCCTTGCTAAAATAATTCCGAAAATATTTAAAATCATAATCAGTAATTAAAAATTTTAAAATAATGAACGAAATTCTACACGAAAATAAGACCTTCGAAAATATCGATTATTCCGAAAAAGAACTTTCGGAAAGAGAATTTGATTCTTGTACATTTATAAATTGTAATTTTTATAATAGTACATTGTCGAATAACGATTTTATTGATTGTAATTTTGATAATTGTAATTTGGGAATGGTAAAGCTTGTAAATACAGGTTTAAGAAATGTTGTTTTTGCTAATTGTAAAATAATTGGTGTTGATTTTAGCGAGTGTAACGATTTTCTTTTTTCTTTCAGCTTTAAAGCTTGTTATTTAGATTATTCTATATTTTTTAATAAAAAACTGAAGAAAACAAAATTCGAAGATTGTAATATTAAAGAAGCAGATTTCACGAAATCGGATTTAACAAGTGTATTGTTTAAAAATTGCAATTTAATAGGTACTGTTTTTCAAGAATGTAATTTAGAAAAAACAGATTTTCATTCAGCGTATAACTATTCTATAAATCCCGAGATTAACAGAATGAAAAAAGCAAAATTCTCGATAAACGAAGTAAGCGGACTATTAGATAAGTATGATATTATTATAGATTAATATTATTATCTTTATTTTTATTAGTGAATTATATAAATGTAAGCAGGAAAGCGTATTGTTTCAACCTTGCGGCAAAGTTAATTTTATCGTTGGACTTCCAATACAATTGAAGACATTGCGGCAGAACTAAATTTCCAGATACAGGGATGGTTGAATTATTATGGCAAGTTTCGTCCATCAGCCATGTCGTATATTTTTCGTCTTTTTCATGAGCGACTTATCAAGTGGGTACAGAACAAGTACAAATCACTAAGGGGCAAAAATTTGAATTTAGGTAATGTTTCTTGCAGTTAGATTAAGATTATTAACTTTTTTAAGTTTTACATCTTTACATTTCATTAGGTCTTGGTCGAATATGACAATATTTTTTCCATTTGGATGTAATGAACTACTAAACCTTACTCCACTTGCACCAGTAAAAACTTTTATGAATTCACAAATGAATTGAGTTGGTATATAGTCTATCTCAGAATCATATCTTCTCATTGGTTTTGAAAGGTCTTTACTAATTATATCTCTTAATAATTTAGCTTTTATTGTTTCATTGACTTTATTAGGTTGAAAAAGAGCTGTGTCCTCTGTGAAATCAACTATTTTAACAGAACTATACTTATCCTTTAAATAAAACGAACCAATGCTTAATTCATTTAAATATGAAGCTCTAATTTCATACAAAACGGTTTCAGCATTATCGCTAAAATACAAATATGGAATTCCTAATGGATTTGCTCTTCCTCCACTTGTTTTTAAAGGTTCAGGGCAATACATTTCATGTGTTTGATAAGCTTCTAATCCACTTTGATGATGCAGTCTTGCTCGAAATAATTCATCCTTTGGTTTTAATTCATATTGTGTATTAAAAAAACCATCCCATCCTAAATCCTCTAAATCTTCAATATTTATAAAAAATCTCCTTGACCATTTTAGTTCATCTTTCAGTAATTCCCAATGTGAATAATTTTCAATTATTTCATTGGTATAATTTACTATATCATCTGAATTTGAAATTTCCGTATTAAGTAGTGGTAGTATATAGTTTAAGATTTTTGAAGCATCATCGTCTGATGAAAAAAAACTCCAGCTTTCTTGAATAATCGATTTGAGTGAAAGTCCATCACTACTTTTTTCGAAATTGTTTATTAATTCTTGAAAGTAGTCAAGTAATTCTTCAATATCTATAACAGGCGTATCTTTTTTATTACATACTTTACAATTTCCAATTTCTGTTGAAGAAAGAATAAAACCTTTTAATTCTTTATCAGCAATGCAGTCGGGACAAATTTTCATATCATTTATCTATTTGCTAAAAAATGTCTAATAATCAGAATATGATTCTTAATTGATAACTTTTTTACAGTCCCTAAGCCAGGATAATGCTCTTCATCAAAATATTTCTCTAATTCTTGAATTGCAGAATTATTTAATCCATTTTCTCTGCAATATTTAACTGCTTTTTCAGAAGCTTCTGCAAACTTACCTTGAACATTTGCAATAGAATCATTAGTTTCAGAAGTAAAATGTCTAATCCAAATCTGATTTTCTCCATTTAAATAAGTTAGATGAATTGCAACTGCACGTGGCGTGCTACCTCCATCACTAAATTCATTTGGTAAAACAGTATAGTCAGAAAAACCACTATAACCTTCTTGACTATAATAAAGATGTTCTTCTGAAAATCTATGTTGTTCAATGGTTAGAAAATCACTATTACGCGCTTGCTTCTCAAATAAATCATCTAACCGAATATAAGTTTTATTAAGGCTTCTAATGAATCTATCTAATGACCTATTTCTTCCAGGGTCTTCTATATTTATTGCAGTTATCTCATTTAATTCAACAAGTTCCTTGAAATCATTATTATCAGCACTTACATCGTTATGACAGATTAACATACAATTTTTAAAAGAGTATTTTGATATACTGTTTTTAATATAATCTGCATTGTTGTGATAATAAAAGGCAGGTTTTATTATGTCGCTATCTAATGGTTTAATATAATCTAAAAAATGAGTATTATCTCCGTCAATTTCTCCAACTATTGGATTTACAATAAGATAAACTATTTGCTCTTTTTCTGAGAATACATTATACGCCAAATTAAGGTTATTGTTTGATTCTTTTACTGGTTCAAAAATTGGTATAACATAACCTTGGGTTAATTCTTCGTTAGCTAATTCTCGCAATGTAATAAGCTCGAATTGTCTTGCTCTTAAAAGTGGATAGTACATATTTTAGCTATTTAATGGTGATTTGAGTATTTGAATCATTTTATTCCTTTCAGTTTTATTCAATTTAAGTGCTAAACTTAATTGATTAAACTCCTTATAATTATGACTCGATAATACGTTTTTCAAATCCCTTTTTTTCATTATATTGATGAAGTATTTATTTAATTCTTCGTTTGGCATTTTTCTAATAAATTCACTGCATATTTGAAACTGATTAAAGCTTGTCATTTTTGGTAAATATCCATAGTAAGATTGTACAATTGCTTTATATTCATGAGTGTGTAAAACATGCATTATGGTACTTGCATCAACTAATGTATTGTTTATAGCTGTTCGATAAACAGTAAATTTATTTTTCTGATTGCTATTGAATGTAATTAAGCCAATTTCTTTTTCGTACTTTTTATATATGGAAAGTTTAGATTCTGGAATTAGAAGATAAATTTGATTAAAAGCTTTTTTGTAGTTTTCAATTTGTAAAGCTAATCGGTTCTCAGTATCTAAATCTGTTTTTATTTCAAATACTTTTGAATTCCCATTAAACATTACTAAATCAGCAACAGCATTCCCAACTCTAAATTCACTAAAAACTTTCGAATTATATTGTCCGATTTCTTTAATTAGCCATTCATTTAAAAAAGAATTTTTAAATATATACTCATTCTGATAATGCTTTTCTAAAACATTGTATATATGCCTTAAATAATCAAAATATGTAGCTTTTTTAGATTTTCCCCATTGTTCATCATATCGTTTTATTTTAGAATTAATAGATTTAAAATCTAATTTCATCCAAGAAAGTGCTTCACTTCTTGAGAATAAAGTAGAATAATCTCGCAACTGATTTTGACTATATGATGTATTAACTGGCATTTTGTTAAATCTATTTATATTACAAAAGTAACTTTTTTATAATATTTAAACTATTTAATTTTTCTAATGTGAATATATTCCTTTTTAAGGGAATTATCAAATAAAAGCTCTTTCATTTACAAATACTTTGGAAAGCATAGCTTCCCAAAAAGTTTTTAATCCAATCCAATTTTGCCGTGTACGACAATAATGTTTGCCCTTTCAAAACAAATTTGTTTTAGTTTTCATAGTTAGTTTTATATTAGCTTGATAGGCAAGTTGTGTTGGCGAACAATTTGTAACATTGGGTTATAAAGCATGCGGGTTTTAGTGGTTTTTTGACAATTTTAGTTATTTTAAACTTTGGGTAGAATGATAATGAAACAGGGCGAAATCCCCGCCAATTCTTACTCGCGCACGTTGTAGCCTGACGGCTGTATTTGTGATTTTTTTCAACTCATATTTAGCACATTTACTACGCTGCGCTTCGCAAAAGAGCTAAATTTTGCTACGCTAAAAGAATTTGTTACAGAAATGTTCTTGAAACTGACTTCGAATTAATAAAAAAACTCCCACAAGAAGCAGGAGTATAGGATTTACATCCTTCGGCATATAGCCTTATTGTGATAAGATGTAATACTCAAAGTTAAACAAAAAATAGAGACAATTAAATAATTTGCAATATTTTTTAGTAAATTTATGATTATCAATCACAAAAAGTAAATTGTATAGTTATGGGAAAAATACTTGGATTAGATTTAGGCACAAATAGTATTGGATGGGCTATTGTAGAAACTGAAAATAATAAAAATTTTGAACTTATAGAAAAAGGAGTTCATATATTTCAAGAAGGAGTAAAAATAAAAGAAGGAATAGAAGGTTCTAAGGCCGAAGAAAGAACTAAATATAGAAGCGCAAGACGCTTAAAGTACAGGCGTAAATTAAGAAAAATAAGTACACTCCGAGTATTAATAACTAATGATTATTGTCCTGCACTTACAGAGCAAGAGTTAAATGATTGGAGATATAAAAAAGTATATCCAACGAATGAAGAGTTTAGAAAGTGGTTGTCTACAGATGATAATATAAACAAAAACCCATATTGTTTCAGAAATCTTGCAGTATCAGAAAAATTAGATTTATCTATAAAAGAAAATAGATACAAATTAGGTCGTGCCTTTTATCATTTATCTCAAAGAAGGGGATTTTTAAGTAATAGACTAGAAAGTACAAAAGAAAGCAAAGGAGATATATTAAAAGAAATATCAGCGTTAACTGAATTGTTGGGAGATAAAACATTAGGTCAATACTTTTATGAGAAATATAATACAGGTGAGAAAATTAGAAGCCAATACACACATAGAGAAGATCATTATTTAGAAGAATTTAATAAAATATGTGAGATACAAGAAATTGAATCCAATATTAAGGATGGCGTTAAAAAAGCTATTTTTTTTCAACGACCATTAAAATCTCAAAAAGGTTTGATTGGTAAATGCCCATTTGAAAAGAATAAACAAAGATGCTCTTCTTCTCATCCTCTATTTGAAGAATATAGAATGTTATGTTTTGTTAACAATATTAAAATTAAAACTCCTGATGATGAAAAGCTAAGATTTCTAAATAAGCAAGAGAAAGAAAAAATTGCTCCGTTATTTCATAGAAAGAGTAAAGAACATTTCGATTTTGATGATATAGCAAAACAATTAGCTCCTAAAAATCAATATAAGTTTTATAAAGCAAGTCTTAAGCATCCCGAAGACTATCTTTTTAATTACTCAATGAAAACTACTGTAAGTGCTTGTCCTGTTTCTGCAAGATTTAAAAGTATTTTTGGAGAGAATTGGAGAGAATTAAGGATTAAGCACACAAGAGAAAAGGATAGTAAAGTGTCCTTTATTGATATTTATGATGTGTGGCACGTTTTATTAACTTTCAATGATGATGATAAGTTGGTTCAGTTTGCAATGAATAAGCTAGGTCTAAAAGATGAAAAACTAAAAGAATTTATTAATCTAAATTTAAAGAATGATTATAGTTCATTGAGTTTAAAAGCAATTAATAATGTTTTGCCTTATTTAAGAGAAGGTTTAATTTATTCTCATGCGATATTCTTAGCAAATATGGGAAATGCTATTTCAAAAGACATATGGAACCAAGAAGAGAATAGAAAGTTGATTCAAAAAGAAGTACTTGAACTCATTCAAACTCAAAACCAAGAAAAGTTAATTATTGATGTTGTTAATGGATTAATTAAAAAGAGTAAAGACAATAAATGGTATTGGAGTGAAGAAGCAAAAGAACAATACAAGAAGGATATAGAAAGTAATATTATTTCTGAGTTTGGAAAAGGCCGTTGGGGTAAATTTGATAATGAGAAACAAATGAATATTATTGACAACGCGATTAATCAGTTCAAAAAACAAATTCAAAAAAATAATGGTAAAGCTGAATTTTTAAGGGTTGAGACAATTGATGAAAGAGTAAAAAGTTTCTTAGCAGATAATTTTGATACAAACCGAGAAGATTTAGAAAAACTTTACCACCCTTCGGCGATTGAAGTTTTTAAACAACCTAATAGATCAGAAGATGGTCGTAAATATCTTGGTAGTCCAATGGTATCGAGCGTTAGAAATCCAATGGCTATGCGAGCTCTTCATCAACTCAGAAAGTTGATTAATGAAATGCTTAAACAAGATATAATTGATGAGAACACGAAAATTAATATAGAAATGTCGCGTGATTTAAAAAATGCTAATGAGCGTAAAGCTTTGCGGAGTTGGCAGCGTGATAGAGAAAAATTGCATAAAGAGTATTATGCAAGAATAAAAGAGCATTTTGACTCATCAGGTGTTAAAAGAGAACCTTCCGAAACTGACATCTTAAGATATCAATTGTGGGAAGAACAAGAACACAAATGTATTTACACAGGAGATAGTATTGGAATATCTGATTTTTTAGGAAACAGTCCATCATTTGATATTGAACACACTATTCCACGAAGTTTATCATTTGATAATTCACAGCAAAATAAAACACTTTGCCAAAATAAATTCAACAGAGATATTAAACGAAATAAAATTCCTTCTGAACTAGCAAATCATAGTGAAATATTAGGAAGGATTGATAATTGGAAAGAAAAATACGAAGCTTTAGAAAAGCAAGTACAGATACAAGTAAAAAAATCAAGGTCTGCAACAACAAAAGATTCTAAAGATTTTGCTATTCTGCGTAGGCATAAGCTAGTAGTAGAAAGGGATTATTGGAGAAATAAATACCAACGTTTTACAATGCCCGAAGTAAAGTCTGGTTTTAAAAATAGTCAAATGGTCGATATTGGTATAATTACTAAATATTCCCGTTTGTATCTTAACACTTTATTTAACAAAGTATATACAGTTAAAGGAAATGCAGTTGCCGATTTTAGGAAAATATGGGGATTACAGAATGAATACGAGAAGAAAGCAAGAATTAACCACATTCATCATTGCATCGATGCTATTACTATGGCCTGTATAACAAAACAGAATTATGAAAACTTGGCTAAATATTATCACGATTCAGAAGAAATGTTTATTGCTAGAATCAATAAAAAACCACAGGTCTCAAAACCTTGGCCAACTTTTATAGAAGATGTAAAAGGAATAGAAAAAGAAGTTTTGGTTTCGCATTATACTCCTGATAATTTGCATAAACAAAGCAAAAAGAAACTTAGAAAAAGGGGCGTGATTGTAAAGAATAAAAATGGAAATGTTATTTATCAAAAAGGAGATACAGTAAGAGGATGTTTACACAAAGAAACTTTCTATGGTGCAATAAAAAGGGATGTTGTTAATAAAAAAGGAGAGAAGGAAGAAAAAATATTTTATGTAGTTCGTAAGCCTTTAGAATATTCTGATTTCGGATTTAAAACTATTAACGCTGTAAATAAAATTGTAGATGAAGGTGTTAGAAATATAGTTTTAAAAGCAATAAATGAAAAAGGGATAAAACTAGCTTTAAGCGAGCCTATTTGGATGAACGAAGAAAAACAAATTCCAATAAAAAAGGTGCGTTGTTTTGCTCCAACTGTTACCAATCCAATACATCTAAAAAAACATAGAGATGAATCTAAACATGATTATAAACAATCTTATCATGTTACAAATGATGGTAACTATTTAATGGCTATATACGAAGGTAAAGACGATAAAGGAAAAATTAAACGTGATTTCGAAATTGCAAATAACCTAAAAGCAGGCGAGTACTTTAAACAATCAGTTCAGGAAACTCTAAAAGCCCAAGGAATAAATAATTTAGAAGGTTTAGTTCCAAGTTCTAAAACTGTTAAAAAAATAGACGCTCCATTAAAGTATATTATTAA